>JBDTYL010000317.1:0-5820 GCA_040005695.1 bacterium
CGCGTGTGGCTCTTGGCGAAGTTGATGCCCCGATCTATTCCATTCGCGAGCAGTTGCGGATGGCGCTGGCCATACCGCGGCGTACCACGTTGTTCTGGGCGCCGCACTACAACATCCCGCTGTTGTTCAGGGGTCGCCTTGCGGTCACGGTACACGACGTGTTTCACCTCACGGACGCGCGCAGTTCGATTGCGAAACGGCTGTACGCGCGGGTCCTGTTTTCTCGCGTATCGGCGCGCGCTGGCACGGTACTCTGTGATTCCGCATTCACGGCGTCCGAACTGCAGCGCCTGGTCGGCGAGCCGCGGCGGCTGGCCGTGATTCCGCTCGGCGTCGGGCCGCGATGGTTCTCCGTGGCGGCTGGCGCGCCGCCCATCGCCGAGCCATACTTTCTTGCGCTCGGCAACGTCAAGCCGCACAAGAACTTGAAGCGCCTCGTCGCCGCGTTCGCGCAGCGCGCTGGCGACCTGCCACACCGCTTGGTGATCGTGGGGCGTCGGCAAGGACTGCTCACGCTCGATACCGAGGTGGAGGCCATGGCCGCCGCACTCGGGGAGCGCATCGTTTTCACGGGGCACGTTCCCCGTGAGGAACTCGAGCGGTGGGTCGCCGGGTGCACCGCCCTGGTCCAGCCTTCACTGTATGAGGGATTCGGCCTGCCACCGCTCGAGGCAATGGCGTGCGGGCGGCGCGTCGCCGTGTCGAGGACCAGTTCGCTGCCGGAGGTGTGCGGGAATGAAGCAGTCTATTTCGATCCGCTCGACGAGATGAGCATCGCATGCGCCCTGGCGCACGTGGCGTACGACTCCGCTCTAGAAGAGGAGGACTCGCGTCGCCGCCGGGAATGGGCGCGCCGGTTCGACTGGGACGTGGGCGCTGACGCGACGATGCGTGAACTGGCTCGCGCCGCGGACGGCGATGCATAGTGTCGTGGGCATGGGCGATGCCGATGAGTCTCCAATCACTCGCGCGCTTCCGCCACGCAATCGGGCAATCGGTGCACCGATCGTCGACGTGTACCTGACCAGACGCACCGCTCTCTGCGCCTCGTGACCACCACTCGTGTGCTGGCGCGTAATACCGTCCTGAATGTCACAGGGCAGGGCCTGCCAATGGTGGCCGCGCTCGTATCGATCCCGGTCTTGATCCATCATTTGGGCACGTCTCGTTTTGGCGTGCTCACTCTGGTGTGGGCGGCCATCGGGTATTTCAGCCTGTTCGATCTCGGGCTGGGGCGGGCCCTCACCCAGGCCGTTGCGATGCGCCTGGGCAGTCGCGAAGGAATGGCCGACCTCTCGGAAGTGGCGTGGACCGCACTCGTCGTCATGACCGCCCTGGGAATGGCTGGCGGCACACTCCTGGCGATGTCTTCGGGGTGGCTGGTGCGCGTCGTCTTTCACATTCCGGCAAACCTCGCAGGCGAGTCTCTCGGTGCGTTATACCTGCTTGCGCTGTCGATGCCGGCGGTCGTCGTTACTGCGGGACTACGTGGCCTGCTCGAGGCGCACCAGGACTTCGGCGTGGCGACAGCGCTTCGCGTCCCACTCGCGCTTTTCACGTTCATTGCACCGCTTTTCGTCCTGCCGTTCTCCATCAGCCTCGTGCCGATCGTCGCCGTGCTGGTCGTGGGACGGTTCATCACGTTTGCCGCGTATCTCGTCGTGTGCGTCAAGCGCTACGCGTACCTCCAGCAGCGGCCCGCGCCGCGATGGGCCGTCCTGACTCCGTTGTTGCGGCTCGGTGGCTGGATGATGGCCAGCAACATCGCGAGCCCGGTGATGGTGTACCTCGACCGCTTCTTTATCGGCGCCACACTCGCCATGACGGCAGTGGCGCATTATGTCACGCCTTACGAGGTCGTGACCAAACTGCTCATCATCCCCAGTGCGATGATCGCGGTACTGTTTCCCGCGTTCGCGACCACGTATGTGGACAACCCGCAACGTACCGCCGTCCTCTTCGAACGGTCCCTTCGCATCCTCGTGTTGCTCACCTTCCCCCTGTTGCTCGTCGTGATCCTCTTTGCGAGCGAAGGACTCACGCTCTGGGTGGGCGCGCCATTCGCGCGGGAGAGCGCTCCGGTGCTCCGTTGGCTCGCCGTGGGGATCTTCGCCAACGCCGTCGCGCAGGCGCCCTTCGCCATGCTGCAGGGTACGGGCAGGCCCGACCTGACCGCCAAGCTGCATCTCATCGAGTTGCCGTTGTACGTGGCGACCCTTGCGTGGCTCGCGCACACGTACGGAATCGTCGGTGTGGCCATCGCCTGGACGCTGCGCGCGACACTGGATGCCATCGCCATGTTGATCCTCGGGAACCAGCGCATCCGCGGGCTGTCGAAGCATGTCAAGCAGACCCTCATCGTCGGAACCGGCGCGCTGGGCGTGCTTGTCGGTGCCTGCTTTGTCGACGGCCTGACTGCAAGGCTCGTGTTCCTCTCGGCAGGTGGGGTCGCATTCGTGCTGGTTGGCTGGACGCGCATGATGCAACCGGCCGAGCGGGCTTATCTCCGCGAGCGCGCCGGCGCGTGAGGGGTCATCGGTGCGCGACGCGGAATGCCACGTCAAGTAACTGGCCATCCGTGAACGTGAGTCCGTCAACAAAGCTCGATCCGCGTCCCGCTGTCACGGTGTAGCCGGATGGCGGATCGACACGTACGCCGTATTGCCGGTCGGTCGGAATGCCGTCGAGCAGCACCTGGCCGTCCGTTGCGGTAAGGACGTCGCGATACGTGCCGTCGAACGTATAGAGCGTAATGTGCGCACCGGCGACTGGCGCACCCGTCTCGTCCATGACGCGCACGCGCAGCGTCGCACGGGCACTCACCACCTGTGCCGTGAGCGTCGTCGACGTCACGGTGCCGCGATGCACGATCAGTCCATCGTTGAAGCTCGTGCCCCTGCCGTCGACCACGCTCCAGCCCACGGGGGGGCGCACGCGTACGCCGTACGAGCCGCACGACACGTTGCGGAACGCGTACAGTCCGTCCGCTCCCGTGCGCGCTTCCAACACCACTTCGCTCGGGCTGTACACACTCAACACGGACCCGGGCACGCCCGTGCCCGTCTCGTCGCGAACTGTCACGGCGAGGGTGCCCATACACTGTGCCACCTGGAACCTGATGACCTCGCGACTTCCCTCGTCCACGAAGATCCCGTCGTGGACGACGATGCCCGGCTCACCACTATCGGTATACGCGGCTCCCGGTACTATTCGCACGCCGTAGCCGCCCAGCGGAATGCTGTCGAAGACGAACCGCCCCGCGCCATCAGTCATGGCTGAACGCAGCGGACCTGTCGCGCTGTAGAGTGTGAGGGGAACCTGCGCAACCGGTGTCCCATCCGGTTGCGTGACTTCCGCAACCACCGTCCCGAGACCGTCCTTCAAGAGCGTGAAGTGCGCCGCGGCGGAAAGGGAGGTCCCGATCTCGAGCTTGTCATTCACGTCCGAAGGAGGGCCCCCGGCGAGGTCCTCCAGTCGGACGTAGCCCAACGGAGCCACCACACGAACTCCGTACGCCCCCGCGGGAACGTCATGAAACACATGGGAACCGCCGGCATTGGTCTCGGCGTAGCCCATCGGCCGGGTGCCCGTGTAGAGGATGAGGGTCGCTCCTGCCACAGGCGCGCCGTTGCGTTGCTGCACGTCCACAGTGACGGTGCCGTACAGCGATGGCGTCGTCACCAACCACTCACAGCCCGCGGACAGTGCCATGGCGGTCACGCCCGTCATCGCCGCGATCCTGCGCACTGCCCCCCTCACAATGACGGTCACTCGCGCGCCTGTGAAGATCGAGAACGCAGGTGCCGACCGTGCGCGAAGGCATCCTGGTGTCGATTTATCATACGCGAACGATAACGTAGCTGGTGCGAATGGTGCCGCAAGCGAACGCGTCGCCACAAGCGCCCCTTGTACCACCCATCACCGCCCGCGAACCTTCACGCCCGCAACCGATGAAGCAAAACCCTGTAAAACGACCGATGTCACGAGAGTATCTGAAGCGAATTCCGGCAGTCAACGTGATGTATCGCGCAACGAGGTTCCTCACGCTCCAGGCGCGTGTGGCCTTCACCGACTGGCGTGACGGTCGTGATGGCACAGCGGATGAGACGGGTTTCCCATTGCCGCCCGCCAGGCTTCGCCATCGCGTGCATGGAGATGTCGACGCCGGAAGCTTCATCAGAACCGGCCAGACCGTGGCCGCCGACATTGCCGATCTTGTGCAAGCCGCCGGTCACTCACTGTCGTCCTTCCACGATATCCTCGACTTCGGGTGCGGGTGCGGGCGTGTGCTGCGCCACATGGCGTCATCGAACCCGCAAGCCCGGGTGTGCGGCACCGATATCGACGCGCAGGCCATCAGATGGTGTGAAGGGCACATGCCGGGGGTCAATTGGCGTGCAAACCAGTTCATGCCGCCGCTCCCCTGGGAGAACGGCACCTTTGATTTCGTGTTCTCCATCTCGGTCTTCACGCACCTCAATGAGGGGATGCAGGATGCGTGGCTCGCCGAGCTGCAGCGCGTCAGCCGCCCCGACGCGTTGTTGCTGCTCACGGTGCACGGCGAATCAGTGCACCCCAGCCTGCCCAGCGAGCAGCAAGCTGCGCTCAGGCACTCCGGGTTCGCCTTCTGGCAGGGCGTGACCGGCCGCCTCAAGCTCGATGGCCTCCCTGATTTCTACCAGTCGGCGTATCATACGGCGCGATATATCGAGGCCGAATGGTCGAGATTCTTCCGGATCATCGCGATCGTGCCGCGGGGCATCAACAAGCATCAGGACGCGGTCCTTCTCCAGCGGCGTTAGCTGCGGTGCCCACGACGTACCGCGACGGCCAGTGCGATGCCCACTCCCAATGAACGGCTTGCCAGGTGACGGGATCGCGGCCACGCGAGGGACGGTTGTCTTGCGCGGCTGCAGTTCGTGCCACGCAACGCTACTGTGTTTCTGTGGATGGATGACAACGAGCAACATCGACTGCCCTCTGATGCCCTCCTTCGACCAATTCATCATCGGCACCACCAATGCGTAGCGCGGCCCCCGTGGCGCTGCTCCTGCTGGCGGTGCTCGCGGCGCGATCCGTAGCCGCGCAGGGTAGTGTCACCGTGCGGGCGGACGACCCGATGTACCTCGATGCCGACCGCCTGATCGATGCCGGCCTGGTGGACACCGTGATCGTGGGGCAGCGACCGTACTCGCGCACGGGGCTGGCGCTGATCGCACGACAGGCGCAGCGTCGCATGGCGGAGATGGCGACCACCCACGAGGACGTCAGTGTCCAGGACAGACGCGCGGCGGAGCGGCTGCTGCGTGCACTCTCCCGCGAGTTGTCGCCTGCCGACGGCGTCAACGCGCCGGAGGCAGTCCCGGACGTTCGGGTGGAATGGTTGCACTCCCTCCGCGTCGAGGCACTTGTCACTGATGCGCCCACTCGCGCGGTCCCACCAAACGGACTTGGTAGTTCCGAAGCCGATCTCAATACATTCACCGACTACCACCAGGGCCTGCGCCTCGTCTCCGGCGGAAATGTCGCGGTCGAAAGCGAACATTCGATGGAATTTCCCTTCGGCTTGAGCGTGCAGGCACGGCCGCGGCTCTGGATCCACGACGAGCGCCGCGATGGAGGAGGGGTGGGGCGTGGCGCCACGCTCGAACTCCCGAGTGCAAGTGCTCGACTGGTGAAGGGAAACGTGGCGCTCACCGTGGGACGCGAGTACACGGTGTGGCCGCAAGCCGAGGGAGCTGCACAGTTCTTCAGCGAAAATGCCCCAGCGCTCGACATGATTCGCGTCGCCAGCAACGCGCCGTTTGTCCTGCCCTCCCT
>JBDTYL010000318.1:0-4677 GCA_040005695.1 bacterium
CCCTCTCGCCCTCTCGCCCTCTCGCCCTCTCGCCCTCTCGCCCTCTCGCCCTCTCTCGCCCCCTACTTCGCGACCGTATCCGGCGCGATCGACCGGCTGTCTGCCGCGAGCCCGGCACTGAGCAGGTTGACGAACAGCCGCATCGCGCCCGGTACGGCGTTCGCGATCTGCTGCGTCACGGTGAGCGACGTGTAGACGACGCGCCCCTTCCCCACGGTGCCAACGAGGATGCTGTTGCGGTTGGGCGGTTGATTCGGGTCGTGCGTCTCGATCACTGTCGCGTAGCGCGGATCCGCCGTCGTCGGCACGGTGAGCGCACGCGGACCGACCCACCCCTGCCAGTCGTCGCCGCGAATGACGTTCGGCCACGTGAGCAGCCGCGCGCGCGCATCCACCATCCCCACTCCTCCATCCTCTCGCGCGAGCTGTTCCGTGATCGGCGTCGCGTAGCGCACGGGATACGGAAGCACGCCGGCCTGCGCAGCCGCGTCGGGGTTGGCGAGCACGAGGAGCGTGCCGCCCTTCCGCGCGAAGTCGGTGAGGCGCGGCATCATGCTGAGGAGCGCGTGATCGGTTCGGAATGCATCCGGGCCGAGCACCACGGTACTGATGCCGGCGAGGTCGAAGCGCGCCAGTCCTTCCGCATTGACGACGTAGGTGGGTACCCCGAGCTGCTTCAGGGCGACGTCGGCATCGTCGCCCGCGCCGCGCACGTACGCCACGGTGAGGCGCGGCGGGATCTCCACGTCCACGGCCTGCACGCTCACCATCGACTCGCGAAAGAAGTGCACAACGGGGATGTACGTGTACTGCGCGGTGCGGAATCCCACCTCGAAGGTGTCCGGGGTCGCGATGCCTGCGAGGCCGAGGTCGTAACGACGTGGCGCGGGGGTGCCACGAAGCTGGATGGTGACGTCGCGCGCCTCGTGCGGCGCGAGGGTGAGCGACGGCGGCAACGAGTCCACCTTCACCGCGCCCGCACCGGACGCCGGCTTCAGCGTGAAGCGACGCGGCACGTCCGAGAATGACCGCAGCGCCACGCGCACCTGCTTCTTCAAGGGCTTGCCCGCCTGCGCCCACTCGAGCGCGCGCTCGAACTCCACCGTCACCGGGGGCACGCCGCTCAGCGCGCGGTCCTGCATGCCGAGCGTGGGGTCGGCGCTGCGGGCGACCACGGCACCGACGCTCGACGTGAGCGTCGTCATGCCCATCGTGATCGTTACCGTCGCGTCCACGATGCGGCGGATGCCTTCCGGAATGGCCGAGCCGCCGATGGTGAAGTCGCGGATGAAGAGCGCCGGCCGCGACACGCCGTCGAGCGCTGCGGTCACCGGCGGGTAGAAGCTGCTGTCGCGCTGCCAGAGCCACCACGGGTGCGCGTACGCCGCGTGCGTGACGAGTCGCTCCAGCCGCGCACTGCCGTGCGCCGGCACCGTCACCGGCTCCGTCATCCGCACGGACACCCCGCCGGTGACGCTCGCGTCGTTCAAGCGCGCGGGGGCGTCGCCGTGGTTGGTGACCGTGACGGTGACCGTCGCGGTGTCGCCCGTCGCGAGGAACTCGCGATCGGCCACGGCATCGACGGTAATGCCCGACGCAGCGAGCAGCGCGTCGCCCGCGCGGCGCAGCACGAGGTCGAGCGATGCGTCGAGGTCGAGCCACTGCGCCTGGCAGCGCGTGTTCGACACGGACGCCGCCGCATCGCGCGCGGGATGGCGGCAGCTGCGCAACAGCACTCGCGCGGCGGATGCAAGGTCCACCGTCCGCTTGAGGAACGGCACCATGGTGGCCGGGTGCTCCAGGTCGAGTGCCGCACGTGCCGAGTCGGCCGCGGCGAGCAGGGCGGGCAGCTGGGTGATGAGCGGTCGCCGTCCGCCCTCGATTGGCAGGTCGCGCTGCAGCCGCGCGAAGCTGGTGTCGATGCCCGCGAACAGCGAGGGTGCGGTGCTTCCCGCGGTCGTGTCCGCGACGCGCGTGGCGATGCGGCGCCACTGCTCGTTCGACTGCATCTGCCAGGGCGGTGTCGCGAAGCCGAATGAGCGGAGCTGTGCGCGGCTGAGCGTGGCGACTTCCGCCGCGCTGTGACCGGACACGGGATCATAGTCGTGGGCATCGATGGCCACGCCGGGCCCCGGCTCGTACAGCGAGAGCGGCGTCCACGGCATGCCGAAGGCTTTCACGGGAAAGCGCACCGTGTCGCCTGCCGCATCGAATACCTCGCGCGCGAGCTCAGCGCTCGCCTCGTGCTGGCCGTCCCGATCCACTGTGCTGTCCGCGCGAAAGCGGGCGACGATGACATGGGGGCGGAACGCGCGCACCACCAGCACCACCTCGCCGAGCAATGTCGTGTGGTTCCATCGTGCGAATGCGTCCGCGGCATTGCGCGCGAGTCCGAAGTCATAGGCGCGGGTGAAGTATTGCTCGCCGCCGTCGATGCGTCGTGCGGCAAGCGCCTCCTGCACGTGGATGGCGCCGAGCGTTGGGCCGGACTCGAGGCCCGTGGCGTTGGGGCTGCTCTCGCCGCGCGTGAGGGAGAGAAAGCCGGTCTGCACGTGGTGTCCGCGCGCGAGCCAGGCGATGAGGTCGGCGTCGGCGTCCACCGGCCGTGCGCCGATGAGCAGCACGCGAGGGGTGACGGTGAGTCCCGTGACCAGGGCGTGCAGGCGAGCGGCGCCGGCGTCCTGTGCACGCATGGGAGCGTGGGCAGCGTGCAGCACCAGCAGCAGTGCGGCGAGGAACGGCGGTCGGACGGGACGCATCGTGTGGCGACTCCCCTGAAACGGTCTGCGGGGAAGGTGCGATCCGGAGCGCCCTTTGTCATCCTGAGTGCAGCGAAGGATCTGCTTGTCGAGCCGGCGGAAAAGGGCGAGAGGGCGAGAGGGCGAGAGGGCGCGAGGGCGCGAGGGCGAAAGGGCGAGAGGGCGAGAGGGCGAGAGGGCGAGAGGGCGAGAGCGACGAGAGGGACGAGAAACAACGCGAATTGTCATCCTGAGCGCAGCGAAGGATCTGCTTGTCCCGCCAGCCAAAAAGCATATCCTCCGCTGCGCTCGGGATGACAAGGTGTTCGCGACGTTTCTCGATTCCTGTCCCGATCCCTATCATTCAACCGGGTCCCTGCACCACCGATTCGACATTCCCGTGAGCAGCCACTCGTGCGATTACCCTGCGCATCCATCCTGATCGCCACCGTGCCGAGCGGGCAAGCGGTCGCCGGTTCCTGCGAGCGGGCACCGTGAGCGCGCACGCAAACGACTCCGCCCTCCCGAAGCTGACTCCCCAGGGCACCGACGCGGAGATGCTCGACACGCTCCGCCGCGAGACCTTCGAGTTCTTCCGGCAGGAGCACGACCCGCGCACGGGCCTCATCCGGGACAAGACGTCACCCGGCTCACCGTCGAGCATCGCCGCACTCGGCATGGGGCTCAGCGCGTACGTCGTGGCGGTCGAGCGCGATCTCCTCTCGCGCGCCGAGGCGGCCGCGCGGACGCTGACGATGCTGCGCTTCCTGCATGCGAGTCCGCAGGGTCCCGAACCCGATGCCACCGGTTACAAGGGGTTCTACTACCACTTCCTCGACATGAACACGGGGCGCCGCACATGGCACTGCGAGCTGTCCACCGTGGACACGGCCATCCTCATGGCGGGCGTGTTGACGGCGGCGAGCTATTTCGTCGAGAGCAATGCCGCCGAAACGGAACTGCGCGACCTCGCTGACGCGCTGTATCGACGGGTGGACTGGGCGTGGGCGACGAATGGCGGAGCGACGATCACGCATGGCTGGAAGCCGGAAACCGGATTCCTTCCGTATCGATGGGACGAGCACTACAGCGAAGCGCACATTCTCTACGTCCTGGCGCTCGGCTCACCGACCTTCCCAATCGAGGCGAGCGGGTACGACAAGTGGACCGCAACGTTCGAGTGGACGTCGCTCTACGGTTTCGAGCACATTCCGGCCGGCCCCCTGTTCATCCACCAGATGTCGCACGTCTGGCTCGACTTCCGGGGCATTCACGACGACGTCAATCGCGCGCGCGGCATCGACTATTTCGAGAACAGCCGGCGGGCGACGCACGTCCAGCGCGAATACGCCATCGAGAATCCGGGGCACTTCAAGCACTACGGTGCGTTCGGCTGGGGCTTGACGGCGAGCGACGGGCCCGGCGACATCTCGGTGGATGTCGGTGGCGTCGAGCGGGTGTTCTACAACTATGTCGCGCGCGGTGTGCCGGACGGGCCGGATGACGGCACCATCTCACCGTGGGCGGTGGCCACGTCGCTCCCGTTCGCACCGGACATCGTGATCGCCACGCTGCGTCATGCCATCGAGCGGCTCGACCTGAAGCGGCGCACGCGGTACGGCTTCGACGCGAGCTTCAATCCCACGTTCCCCGAGGCGCAGCGCAATACGAACGGATGGGTGTCGCCGTGGATTTTCGGGCTCAACCAGGGGCCGATCATCCTGATGCTGGAGAATCACGAGACCGAGCTGATCTGGAAGGTCATGAAATCGTGTCCGTACGTGGTGCGCGGATTACTGCGCGCCGGCTTTCGCGACGGGTGGCTTGGCACTCCTCCGTCAACCTGAGCGCGGCGCCTCCTTGTCATTTTGCGCGCAGCGACTCCCTTGTCATCCTGAGCGCAGCGCCTCCTTGTCATCCTGAGCGCAGCGCCTCCTTG
>JBDTYL010000319.1:0-12507 GCA_040005695.1 bacterium
GCGTCCTCGAACATCGCGAGGGTCTTCTCGTAATCCGTCTGGCGGAAGTAGAACCAGATGCTCGCGGTGCTCGGCACGACGTTCGGCTGGTCGCCGCCGTCGGGAATGACGTAGTGCGACCGCTGCGCCAGCGGCATGTGCTCGCGCTGGAACTCCCAGCTCGTGGCCATGAGCATCACGGCGTCGAGCGCGCTCTTGCCGCGCCACGGCGCACCGGCGGCGTGCGCACTCGAGCCCTTGAACTTGAAGATGGCCGAGATGAGCGCGTTGGAACTGGACTGTCCCCATGACACGCCGAAGTCGCTGCTCACGTGCGTGAAGAGTGTGACGTCCACGTCCTTGAACACGCCGGCGCGCACCAGCCACGCCTTGCCCGACATGAGCTCCTCGGCCACGCCGGGCCACAGCACGAGCGTCCCGGGAATGTGGTCGCGCTGCATGATGTTCTTCACGACGATCGCCGCGGCGATGTTGAGCGGCATGCCGGCGTTGTGGCCTTCGCCGTGCCCCGGTGCGCCGACGATCATCGGGTCCTTGTAGCCGACGCCGGGCTTCTGGCCCGCCTGCGGGATGTCGTCGATGTCGCTGCCGAGGGAGATCACCGGCTTCCCGGAGCCCCATCGCGCCACGAAGGCCGTGGGGATGCCGGCCACGCCGCGTTCCACCGTGAAGCCGTTCTCCTCGAGCAGTCCGCTCAGGTACTTCGACGTCTCGACTTCCTGGAAGCCGAGCTCACCGTACGAGAAGACCTGGTCCACCATCACCTGGATCATCTTCGCCTTCGCGTCGATATCCCGTGCCGCCTCGGCCTTGAGCGCATCGAGCCGCGGGGTGCTGGCATAGTGGTACTTGATGGAGTCCGCGGCGCCATTTCCGCCGCGTTGTGCGGCCGCGCGTGTGGCCGGCATCAGTGACAGCGCGCAGCAGAGTGCGGCCGCAAGCCTGGGACTGCGGAGTGGTACCATCGGGTGGCATCCTGGATAATGGAACGGACTGGCGAGCCGGCGGGACAGCGGCGTCCGGCACCGGTGGCGCAGAGAATAACGTTCGCGCGCCCGTCGCGCAGGGGGTTGCGGCCCGGGGCCGCCGGCGCAGCCTTTCGGCGCTGGTGGGGTCCGCTATCTTTCCGGTGGGCGCGCTGCCTCGCGGCGCGACCCCTCCCTCTGCCCGCCCGCCGCGGAGGGTAATCCCCTCCTCGAGTGTCCTGAAGCGACCGCGGAGAGATCGGGAGGCACCTATTTTTCACTGTATGCTCGCATGGAAGAGCAACTGATCGATACTGTGCTCACGCTGCCACCCACCGCGCTCGAGGATGGGGAGGCGCCGCTGCACGTGGCCGTGGAGGCGACGCGGCTGCTCCGGGAAGTCCGCGGCATTGGTCGATACGTGCGGGCGCTGCTGCCCCGCCTCGTGGCGCTGCGACCAGGCCTGCGGCTCACGCTGTACGTGAAGCACGTGCGCGATGTGGACTCCCTGCGGCCGGTGTTCGCGGCCATGCCTGCGCTGCGAGGGCGCGTGCAGGTGAGGCCGGTGCGCGAGATGGTGCGCTCGGGTGCGGACGTCTACTGGTATCCGTGGAATACAGCGAGCCCCACGCCGGCCCGCGGCGCCGTGGTGGCGACGATTCATGACGTCGTGCCCATCGCGCACCCCGACCCGCGCCTGCGCGGCTGGCAGAAGAACCTGCGCTGGCGCCGTCGGTACGCGGCCACGGCGCGGCGGTCCACGCTCATCATCGCCGATTCGCAGTTCACCGCGGACGAGATCCACCGTATGCTCGACGTGCCGCGTGAGCGCATGCGCGTCGCACTGCTGGCCGCGGACGACTTCGCCGTGCCGCCGGCCGAGCACGATGCGGAGATGCTCGAACGCCTGGGCGTGCAGCAGCCGTTCGTGCTTGCGGTGGGCGCGGCGGATCGCCGCAAGAACCTCGCGCTGCTCGAGCGCGCGATGCCGCGCGTGGTGGAGGCGCATCCTGCGGTGAAGCTGGTGCTGGCCGGTCCACGACGCGACGTGCACCCCGCCCTTCCCGATGCCGCGTGGCGGCAGACTCTCGGCTTCGTGAGCGACGAGGAGCTCGCAGCACTCTATCGCGCGGCGGCGGTGCTTGTGATGCCCTCCACGTACGAGGGCTTCGGACTCCCGGTGCTCGAAGCCATGCGGCTCGGCACGCCGGTGATCTGCGCGCGCGGCTCCTCACTGCCTGAAGTGGCGGGCACTGCGGCGCTCTGGGTGAACGGCGAAGACGACCAGGACCTTGCCGCGAAGATCGACGTGGTGCTCACCGACCCGGTCATCAACGCGAGGCTGCGCGCGGCGAGCCTGGTGCAGGCGTCTCGCTTCTCGTGGGACGAAACGGCGCGGCAGACCCTCGCGACCTTCGAGGAAGCGCTGGAGCTCGCCGCGCCCTTGCGCGCCGGCAGCCTCCGGTCCTAAGGCAGCGCCTTCGCGCCGTCGAGCTGCTGGATGGAGGCGATCGACGGTGCGCGCTGCTTCTGCAGCCGTGCCGCAACGAATTCGGCCTGCCGCAGCACGCGCAGCACGTTGCCGCCCGCGACCTTTCGCAGGTCCGCGTCCGACCACCCGCGCCGCGCGAGCTCCGCGAGCAGCTGGGGGAACTTCGAGACGTCTTCCAAGCCGACGACGGTGTCCGTGATGCCATCGAGGTCGCTGCCGATGCCCACGTGATCCACGCCCGCCACGTTCCGCACGTGCTCGATGTGGTCTGCCACGTCGGCCAGGGTCGCCTTCGGTTTCGGATGCGCCGTCCGCCACGCGCCGAACTCCCGCTGCATCGCCACGGTGTCCGTGCCCAGGCGCCGGCGCAGGTCGGCCACGGTGCGGTCACTGGCCTCGTCGTAGTCGAACACCGCCTTCGACACGAAACTCGTGACGAAGGGCACCATCACGACGCCGCCGTTCTTCGGCAGTCGGCGGAGGATGGAATCAGGCACGTTGCGCGCATGATTCACCAGCGCCCGCGCACCTGAGTGTGAAAAGATCACCGGCGCTTCCGCGACATCGAGTGCGTTGCTCATCGTGCCTGGCGAGACGTGCGCAAGGTCCACGAGCATGCCGAGGCGGTTCATCTCGCGCACGACTTCGCGGCCGAACGATGTCAGGCCGCCGTGGCGCGCGGTGTCGAGGGCAGCGTCGGCCCAGTCGAGTGTGACGTTGTGCGTGAGCGTCATGTACCGCGCGCCGAGGGCGTAGTAGGCGCGCAGCGTCTCGAGCGAGTTCTCGATGGCGTGCCCGCCCTCCATGCCGAGCAGCGAGCCCACCTTGTGCGCGGCGAAGGCGCGCTGGACGTCCGCGGTACCCGTCGCGAAGGCGAGCCGGCCAGGGTAGCGCGCGATCATGCGGCGCGCGAGCTCGATCTGCTCGAGCTGCACGCGGGCGTAACCCGGGGTACTGGTGACCGTGCCGTTGCGCCGGTAGTCGCCGGCGCTGGCCTCGCCGGGGATGTACACGGACCAGAACTGCGCCCCCACCATGCCCTGCGCCATGCGCGGGAGGTCGGTCATGCCCGGCGTGCGGCGACGCAGGTCGTACGCGTCGAGGTCGTTCGGATGCAGGGTGTCCTCGCGGATCCGCCACGGCAGGTCATTGTGGCCGTCCACCAGCGGCGACGACCGCAGCACTGCTTTCGCCCGCTGGAGGTAGACGTCGGGGGCCTGCGCGGAGAGCGACGACGCAACACCCGCCAGCGTGACCGCGGCGAGCAGTGCGCGCACCAGGGCGCCCCTCGCGCGCGGCCTCATTTGCGCTGCACGGGCGTCATCCACGGTGGCTGCCTTCGTCGTTGTCGCCGCTGGCTGCATGGCCTGCTCCTTCGGTGGTCGTCGGATGTGAGGTACTCGCACGCACCGCCGGGGCGATGAGCGCGGCGCGGACGGAGTCGATGATGAGCATCGCGCGGAATGTACGCGTAGCGCTCAGCCCTGGGTGAGGGCCTTGTAGAAGATCGTGGTGGGACAGCGCTCGCCGTTCGGCATGAGCGCGTAGTCCGGGATCTCGCCCACGCGCTGCCAGCCGTTGCGCGTGTAGAGCCGGTCGGCGCTGCTGCCGGTGACGGTATCCAGCACGAGGAGCGTGCGGCCCTCGCGCACGGCCTCGACCTCCACCGCGTGAAGGAGTTGCTCCGCGATGCCGCGTCGGCGCGCCGAGGGCGACACGAGCATCTTGGCGACGTCCGCGCGGTGCGGCTGGTTCTCCGGGAGCGCGAGGAGCAGCTGCACCGTGCCCACAATGCGCTCCTCCGCGTTCTCGGCGACGAGCAGCACGCGGTCCCCGCGCGCCACGCCGTCCGCGATCGTGCGCCAGAAGGCATGCGCCTTCTCGACGGTGATGGGCAGCATGAAGCTCACCGAGGCGCCGCCCTCGACGCAGTCGACCAGCAGCCGTGCGAGTGCCGGGACGGCGCCAAGGGCGTCCGCGGCGTCCAGCCGCCGCACGCCGATACCGTCGTCCGGCACTCCGTCCGGTCCGCCGTTCACGCGCGGTGCCGCTCCATCAATTCGCGCGCATGGGCTGGAGCGCCAGCGCCCACTTGTACAGCTCGTCGAGCATCGCGGCAGCCGCCTTGTCCTGCACCTCGCCGGGCGCGAAGACGCCGGTGGTCTTGTCGATGTGCTGCGTGAAGAACGGGATGGCCACCGCTTCGACCATCGGCATCATCTTGAGCGTCGTCACGAGCTGCTTGGTCATCTGCACGCCGCGTGTGCCACCGGACACGCCGCCGTAGCTGGCAAAGCCGACGGGCTTGTATTGCCACTCGAGCGTGAGGTACTGGAGCGCATTCACCAGCGCCGCCGGTGCGCTGAAGTCGTACTCGGGCGTGACGTAGACGTACGCGTCCGCGCGCTTCACGAGGGCGCTCCATGCGCGCGTATGCTCGTGCGCGTAGTCGCCGAAGCGCGGATGCTTCGGCTCGTCGAACAGCGGCAGGTTGACCTCGGCGAGGTCGATCAGTTCGACTTCGAAGAGGCGATGCCGGCGCGCGCAGTCCATGAACCATGCGCTGACGGCGGGACCGAGGCGTCCCTCACGGGTGCTGACGCTGAAGACCTGGAGGACGGGCATGACGACCGGGAATCGAGGTGGCTCGCCGGTCGCGCACGGACGCGGCAGAGGCGAAGTTAATGAAGTTCCCTGCCCACTGCGCAGTGACCGTGCCGGACCCACCTGTACAGGAGCATCCATGCGCAGATCCGTCGTGCTCGTCCTGCTCCTCCTGCTCGGCGCCTGTGGCCTGCGGTCGGTCCAGGAGCCCGAGGACGACGTTCCGGGGGAGACCGTCCGCCTGAAGCAGCGCGAGTCCGCCATGGTGACCACCACCCTGATCAAGGTGGAGTTCATCGGCGCCACCGATTCGCGGTGTCCATCCGACGTGCAGTGCATCCAGGCTGGCGAGGCGGCCATCGTGGTGGTGTTCAGCGGCGCCGGCGCGGATCGGATGGACACGCTGCACCTCGGTCCACAGCCGGTCGCCGCCGTGTATGGCGGCTACCGGTTCGAGGCGGTGGCGCTCGATCCGTACCCGAAATCAACGGGAACGAGCGGTGACAAGGTGCTCTCGCTACGCGTGACTGCCGCCCACTGACGCGTCGGCCGCATTCACGCGCGCGGCAACCGCGACGGTCACGTCACGGATTGGATCGCGATGCCGCGCCCGATCGTCTGCTTGACCGGGCAGCGGTCCGCGATCTGGAGCAGGCGGATGCGCTGCTCGTCCGTTACTGCACCACTGAAGGTCACCCGCCGGTCGAGGCGCGTGATGCCCACCTCCTTCGTCTCGCAGTCCTTGCAGTCGGGCTCGTGAGAGCGCGAAGTGCGCAACTGGACGTCGATGGTCCCCACCGCCCATCCCTTGCGATCGGCGTACATGCGCAGCGTCATCGCCATGCAGGCGCTCAATGCGCCGAGCAGGTATTCGTACGGCGTGGGACCAACGTCGCGTCCACCGAGCGCGACAGGCTCGTCCGCGGTGAAAGCGTGAGTGCGCGCCGTGATGTCGGTGCGATACGCACCCGCTGCCACGCGCGCCGCGATCCACCGGCCGCCATCGGCGTCGGCGGCCTCGCCCTGCGTCTCGATCGGTGTGGTCATCGCTCGTGCCTCGTTGCAGTGGGGTGACGGTGGTGCCGGCGCTACCGGCGAATGCTGAGTACCAGCACGCCCGCCGCGACCATCGCGATGCCGAACCACTCGCGGGCCACGGGACGCTCGCCGAGAAAGATGACGGCAAAGATGGCGACGAGCACGACGCTCAGCTTGTCCACCGGCGCCACCTTGGCCGCCTCGCCGATCTTGAGCGCGCGGAAGTAGCACACCCACGACGCACCCGTCGCGAAGGCCGAGAGCACCAGGAAGGTGAGCGAGCGGCCGGGCAGCGCGAGTGGGTCGCGCCACTTGCCCGTGGCAGCGACGAATGCGCCCAGCACGGCGACGATCACCACGGTACGCACGAGCGTCGCGAAATCGGAGTCGATGCCTTCGAGGCCGATCTTCGCGAAGATCGCGGTCAGTGCGGCGAAGCCGGCGGATCCCAGCGCGTACGGTAGCCAGGCCGATGTGGGTGCCATGCATGTCTCCGGAAAAGGTCGTCGTTTCGTGCGCGGAAGGTTAGCGCGCGCGTGCGCGCGGCGCACGGCGCGTACGTCGCCGAGCGGATTCAGCGCGTAACAGCGCGCTCATACCCGCGCCGCGCGACAGCCGTTGGGTGCATTGCACGTCGATGATTTCACTCGTGATTGTTCGCGCTGTACCACCAATTACGCCACGTAGGGTTCGCGAGCCGACATGTGTCGCAGAGGTGCACGCAGTTCATCAATCTCCCCTATAGCAGGAGAACGCACCATGCAACGGCATCACCGTACTTCGCCCCCGATGTTTGTCCTGGCCGCCTCGTTAACACTGCTCGCTGCCTGCAGCAGCAGCAACTCCACCGCGCCAGGCGCCAACGCCGCCGCCATCGTGGCCGTCTCGGCCAGTAACGTCCTCGTCGGCACCGTGGGCCAGGATCTCGCGACGCCCGTCTCGATCAAGGTGGTGGACGCCAGCGGAGCACCGGTCGCCGGTGCGATGGTCTCCTGGGCGATCGAGTCAGGCGGCGGCTCCATCAGCATCACCTCGCTTCCCACAGACTCGCTCGGCATCGCGTCCGTGGACTGGACGCTCGGTACTGTCGCCGGCACCGACTCCCTCAAGGCATCCGTGAACGGCCTCACCTCGCTCGTCCTCGGCGCCACCGCAAATCCCGACGCCGTTGCGTCGCTGGTGAAGGTCAGCGGTGACGGACAGACCATCGCGAGCGGATCGACGGCCCAGTTCGTCGTGAAGGCCGTCGACCAGTACGGCAACGCGGTCCCCGGCGTGCCGGTCACGTGGATGGCGGAAACCGGCGGTGTGCTCGGCACCACCACGACCGTGACGGGCATTGATGGTATCGCGCAGAACACGCTCGCCCCCGACCAGTCCACGACGTACGACGTCCTCGCCGAAGTGCAGAACGACGCCGCAATCGAGACGCAGTTCACTGCCTCGACGGCCTGACGGCAGCGTCCCGTGAGCTACCCCACCCGCTCGCGCTGAGGCCCGCCGGATTCCATTCCGGCGGGCCTCTTTCGCTGCGGAGTAAGGGACAAGCAGATCCTTCGCTGCGCTCAGGATGACAGGGTGTCCTCTCGCCCTCTCGCCCTCTCGCCCTCTCGCCCTCTCGCCCTCTCGCCCTCTCGCCCTCTAGTGCGTTACCACAAAAAACCACGCCCCAATGATCGCACCGGGCGTGGGCCGAGTGCCCGCGGGCGAACCGGCGGGCGGCGGCGTGGATGGGCCGCGCTCCGGCTGGAAGAGGTACGCCACGTGGCGAATGGGATCCACCGCGATCGTCTTCGCGCCGCGGATCGTGGGCACGGTTGCGACGACGCTGTACTTGTCCGGCGAATCCTGGTGCACGATGGTGACCGTGCCCGTGCCCTGCCCGCCCGGGATGTAGATCAGCTTCTGCGTGGCGTCATACCCAAGCGCGTCGACACCGTCGCCGTTCGGGATCGTGGCGACGACCTTCCCCGATGCGGCATCCACCACCACCGACGTCTTGCCGCAGCCGGAGAAGATGCGGTTGGAGGGGCGATCATACGCGATACCGGTGGGTCCGTCGCACGGCGCGAGCGGCCACGAGGCCACGGCCTTCATCGACTTGCCATCCACCACCTGCATGGTGCTCTTCCCTTCGTTGTTGACGAAGATGCGGCCCTTGCCATCGGCCACGGCGCCCTCGGGCGCGTTGTCCTCGAGCTCCGCGGTGCCATTGATGGTGCCGCTGTTCGGATCGATCGCGACGGCCGTGCCGGGATGGCTGTGGTTCGTGAGGATGATGCGGTCGCTGGCGTCGTCGTACATGATGCCGTCGAGGCCACCCACCTTCACGGGGATCTTCTTGATGACGGCGAGCGTCTTCAGGTCGAACATCGTGACGGTGGAATCGCCGCCATTCGTGGTGAAGCCGTGGTTCCACCTCGGCGCGAGCCCCACGCCGTGCACGCGCGGCGTGTCGAGGATGTCGCCGAGCACCTTGCCCGTCATGCCGTCCACGACCATGACGTGCGTGCTGCGCGAGACGAACACGCGGCCAGTGCCGGGCTCGGCGGTCACGTAGTCGGTGCCGCCCTCCCCGCCGATGTTGTACTTCTCGACCTTGAAGGTCTGCGCCCCGAGGACACCGGGGAGCACGAGAACGGCGGCAGCGAGCGTCGCCTTCACGGACAGGGAGGATCGGGTCATGCCAGCCTCGAATGGAAGTAGGTGTCGAAAACAACCTGAACGATACAATCGGCACCTGACGCCAATATGACAACGCGCCTCTGCGCGGCGCCTGCGGCCTCGCCAGGCAGCCCGTGGGCACGCAAGGTGCCCATGCGCTCCCCGTGACAGCCCAACCCGCCAGCGCCCTGCCCGCGCCACCGACGCTCAGCCATCGCCAGGTGATGGTGGTGTTCAGCGGCCTGCTCATGGTCATGCTGCTCGCCGCGCTCGACTCCACGATCGTCTCCACGGCCCTGCCCACCATTGTGGGCGACTCTCGGCGGCCTCGAGCACCTCGCGTGGGTGGTGACCGGGTACCTGCTCGCGCAGACGATCGTGACGCCCGTGTACGGGAAGCTCGGCGACCTGTATGGACGCAAGGTGGTGCTGCAGTCGGCCGTCGTGCTCTTCCTCGCCGGCTCGGCGCTCTGCGGCGTGAGCCACACGATGACCCAACTCATCGCGTTCCGCTTCGTCCAGGGGCTGGGTGGCGGCGGCCTGATGGTGACCACGCAGGCGGTGGTGGGCGAGATCGTCCCGCCACGCGAGCGCGGCCGCTACCAGGGCTACTTCGGCGCCACGTACGGCCTCGCCAGCATCGCGGGCCCGCTCCTCGGCGGCTTCTTCACCACGCACCTCTCCTGGCGCTGGATCTTCTACATCAACCTGCCGCTCGGCATTGCCGCCATGGCCGTGCTCGCGGCCACGCTGCCGGCGCGCGCTGAACGGACGAAGCACGCCATCGACTACGCCGGTGCGGGGCTGCTGGCCGTGGTGCTCAGCGCCGTGACGCTCATCGCCGACCTGGGCGGCAGCGCGTACGCATTCTCGTCGCCGGTCATCGTTGGCCTCATCGGCGCGGCTGTGCTCGCACTGGTGGTGTTCGGCCTCGTCGAGCGCCACGCGGCCGAGCCGATCCTGCCGCCGAGGTTGTTCCGCGAGCGCTCGTTCTCGGTGACGTCGGCCGTGGGACTCATCGTGGGCTTCGCGCTGTTCGGCTCCGTCACCTACTTCCCCGTCTTTCTCCAGGTGGTGCGCGGCGTGAGTCCCACGGCGTCCGGGCTGCAGATGCTGCCAATGATGGGCGGCATGCTCACGATGTCGATCGTATCAGGACAGCTCATCAGCCGTACTGGGCGCTACAAGCTCTTTCCCGTCATCGGCACCGGCGTGATGACGCTCGCCCTCGGCCTGCTCTCGCGGCTCTCCATCGGCACCAGTGGCATCGTCACCTCGCTCGACATCCTGCTGCTCGGCGTCGGCCTCGGGATGGTGATGCAGGTGCCCGTGATCGCGGTGCAGAACGCCGTGGAATACCGCGACCTCGGCGTGGCGACGTCGGGCGCCACGCTGTTCCGGCTCATCGGCGGCTCGCTGGGGACCGCGATCCTCGGCGCGGTGTTCTCGGCGCGGCTCGCAGCCAATCTCGCGCATGCGCTTCCCACGGGTGCGAGCCCCACGGGGAACGGCGCCGGCAACATGACGGCGCAAGCGCTCGCGCGATTGTCACCCGCCCTGCGCGACGCCTACGGCGCCGCCTTCACCGCGTCGCTCAACACGGTATTCCTTGTTGCAGCGTCGGTGTGCGCTGTGGGCTTCGCGCTCACGTGGTTGCTGCCGGAGCGTCCGCTCCGCGCCACCGCGGCCGAGTCTGCGGCCAACACGGGGAATGAGGTAGCTGAGGCGTTTGCGCGGCCGGACGACGAGCACAGCGCGGAGGCGCAGCTGGTCGCGGCATTTTTCGCGCTGTCGGATCGCGCCGTGCAGCGCGAGCACATCCAGCGCGTGCTCGACCGCGCCGGCGAGACACTCAGTCCCCTCGCGGCGTGGCTGCTCGTGCGCCTCGAGCGAGACCCGGGCACGGATCCGATCGCGCTGGGGACGGCGCACACCGTGGTGGAGGGGCGTGTCCGAGCCGCGCTCGAGGAGCTGGGTGCGCGCGGGCTGGTCGCGCGTCGTCCACAGGACGGCGCCATCCTCGCCGCGTACGAGGTGACCTCGACAGGGTGCGATGTCCTCGACACACTTGTGACGGCGCGACGGACGCACCTCGCGGAACTCGCGGCGGAGTGGGATCCTGCACGACGCGAGGATGCCGAGCGGTTCCTCACGCGTGTGGTGGGCGACGTGGTGCCAGTGGCGCGGCGGCCGGCGCCAGCCTGACGGCCCCGCCTTCAGCTTACAGGCGTTCACCAGGCAGCTGCAGCCGCAGCGTTCAGGGGTGTGGTGTCATCGCTCCTCGGACCATGGACGCCACGCCACTGATGGCTGGAGCTGCAGCTGATTCCTGGACGACTGACGGCTCTGCACCTGGCTCACCCTCGCTGGTGGCGGGAACCGCCGCCGTCGCCCGCCGATATGTCGCGTTGGAAGACCCTTCCGGCCCCATGACGAACTCCCGGCAAATGATCGCGAATGGATCGAGTGCGGACGCCCCTGCGTCTGCCCATGTTGCGCGGGCCGGCTATGCCCTCGCGCCGGCGGCGGCGGAGACCGTCGCGAAGTTCTACGCGCGTCACGCGCCACCCGGCGGTGGCCATGCGGAGCACGCACGCGCGCTCATCCCCGATGCCGCCACCGTCACGGCGATGGTGGATGCGGCGTTCTGGGCGAGCCTGCACCGCGAGGAGGGACGGCCACCGCTGATCTCCCTTGCCTTCGTTCCGCCGGATCGTGCGGGCCAACCGCTCACGTTCGCCAGGCCGCTGCCCCTCAATCCCGACGCGCTCGCGCGGCTGTCCCCCGCGGTCGAGCGGCCCGGCATCCACCTCGGCCTCTGGCGCAATGGCGACGACGCATCGCTGTCCGTTTGGGGCGCGACGAGAAAGCTGCCCGAACTCTGCTTCGTCATCGAGGTGGTGGAGCCCGGCTTGCTCGTGCTCAAGTACCGGCGTGGACCCGAGATCGGGAAGTTCGGCAACATGGCCGTGCTGCGCGCCGATCGCATTCGCGTGATGGACGAGGAGAGCGCCTATCATCCCGACTGTCCCACGCTGCTTGGCGCGCTGTTCGCCGCGCTGCTGGACCTCGACGCGGATCCCGTCCGCCGCGACGCCGGCACCACGCTGCTGCAACTTGCCGTGTCGATGCGCAGCCATGGCCGCGGTGGCGTGCTGCTCGTGATGCCGCATGGCACCGACCTCTGGAAGGAGTCCATCGTGCAGCCCGTGAGCTACGAGATCGACCCGCCGTTCGCACGGCTCGCGGCGTTGCTCGCGCTCCCGCCCGAGGAACGCGGTCGAGCGGGCGGGCGCGACGGCGTGGGCAAGCTGATCGACACCATCGCCGGACTGACGGCGGTGGATGGGGCGGCCGTCATTACGGACCGCTACGACGTGCTCGCCTTTGGCGCGAAGATCGGGCGTCGCGAAGGCTTCGGCGCGGTGGAGCAGGTGCGCGTGCTCGAGCCTGTGCTCGACGACCAGCCCACGCTGGTGCCACCCGTGCAGCTCGGCGGCACGCGGCATCTCTCCGCTGCGCAGTTCATCCACGACCAGCGTGACGCGATCGCGCTCGTGGCTTCGCAGGATGGTCGCTTCACGGTGTTCGCCTGGTCGGAGGAGGACGGCATGGTGCAGGCGCATCGGATCGAGACGCTGTTGTTCTGACGGCTGTCATCCTCAGCGCCTGATGTCATCTTGAGGTCCTTGTCATCCTGAGCGCCTTTTGTCATCCTGAGCGCCTTTTGTCATCCTGAGCGCC
>JBDTYL010000320.1:0-8170 GCA_040005695.1 bacterium
TCGCGGAGGACGTCGAGGGTGAGGCGCTCGCGACGCTCGTCGTGAACAAGCTCCGTGGCACGCTGCGCGTCGCCGCGGTCAAGGCGCCGGGCTTCGGCGATCGCCGCAAGGCGATGCTGCAGGACATCGCGGTGCTGACCGGTGGACAGGTCATCTCCGAGGAAGTCGGCTTCAAGCTCGAGAACGCCGTCGTCTCCGACCTCGGCCGCGCCAAGCGCGTCGTCGTCGACAAGGACAACACCACGCTGATCGATGGCGGCGGTGAGGACACGAAGATCCAGGGTCGTATCAAGGAGATCAAGGCGGCCGTCGAGGCCTCCACCTCCGACTACGACAAGGAGAAGCTGCAGGAGCGCCTGGCGAAGCTCGCCGGTGGCGTGGCCGTCATCAACGTCGGCGCCGCGACCGAGGCCGAGATGAAGGAGAAGAAGGCCCGCGTCGAGGATGCGCTGCATGCCACGCGTGCCGCCGTCGAGGAAGGCATCGTCCCCGGTGGTGGAGTTGCCCTCATCCGCGCGCAGAAGGCCCTCAAGACCCTCAAGCTCGACACGGAAGAGCAGATCGGCGTCGAGATCATCCGTCGCGCGATCGAGGAGCCCCTCCGCATGATCGTCCAGAACGCTGGCGGCGAAGGCTCCATCGTGCTCGAGAAGGTTCGCTCGAGCAAGGACGACAAGTTCGGCTACAATGCGCTGACCGACACCTATGAGGACCTGGTGCAGGCGGGCGTCATCGACCCGACCAAGGTGACCCGCACCGCCCTGCAGAACGCCGCGTCGATCGCGTCGCTCCTGCTGACGACGGAAGCGATCATCGTCGAGAAGAAGGAGAAGGAGAGCCACGCTCCGCAGGGCGGCGGCGGCGGTGGCATGGGCGGGATGTACTAGTCCCGACTCGATCGATTGCTTGTGGCGGCGGGGACCCGGTAGAACGGGTCCCCGTTGTCATTTGGGGCGTCGCGGCTCGTTCGTCCTCTTTGCACGTGCCCTCAACCCTCAACCCTCATTGCCTACCGCTCACCGCTTTCAACCTCATCGCTCAGGCCGCCGCACCGCCTCGGCGGATTGCCTCACAGCGCAAGCGCGAACTGCACCTGTGTCTCCGTCCGGCTCGCGCGCGGCAGGAATGGCCCCACCACCCCGTGCTGGAGCGCAACGCTCGTCGTGCCGCGAAACCGTGTCCGACGCAACGCCTCCGTCATGGACGCGTGCGCCATGCCGTGATCGTTGCATCGCTCGCTGAGGTGCGCGAGCACCACGTGTGCGAGGTTCCGGCTCACGACGTCGCGGGCAAGCGCGGCACTCTCGCGATTGGACAGGTGTCCCACACGCGACGCGATGCGGGCACGGACCGAGGCCGGATACGGGCCCGTCCGCAGCATGCCATCGTCGTGGTTCGACTCGAGCACGAGGATGTCGGCGTCCTCGCACAGCGCACGCACGCTCGCGCTTGCGTGGCCCAGGTCCGTGCAGACCACCGCATTCGCGCCGGTGGAATCGGACGCCACGCGGACGCCGATCGGGCTCGCCGCATCGTGGGGAATGGCGTACGTCGTCAGCCGCATGCGCGTGAGGGCGATCTCGGCACCCACCGCCACCCCCTTGCACCCGGCCTCCAGCAGCTCGCGCGCCGCCGCCAGCGTGCCGGCACTCGCATAGAGGGACCAGCCCCACTTGCGCGCCCCCGCGGCGGCGCCGCAGATGTGGTCCCCGTGCTCGTGCGTGACGATGCACGCCTCGATCGACGCCGGTGCAATGCCGATTGTCCTGAGGCGACCCGCCAGCGTGCGCGTGCCGAAGCCGCAGTCCACCAGCACGCGCGTGTCGCCGCACTCGATCAGCACCGCGTTCCCCGCGCTGCCGCTGCCCAGGACCCAGAGCTTCACTCGGGCGCCGTCCAGCGCGCGGCATACGACGCGGAAAGCTGCGCGCGTGCGGCGGGCGTGAGGTCGACGTGTCGGCGCGACATCATGCGCGCGGCCACGTCGAGGAACTTGTCCAGCCGATAGTCCGCGAAGGCGCCGGTCTCGCCCCACGAAAACGGTGCGACAGCCTTCGGCGGCATCAGCGAGCCGTAGACATTCGCACCGGCCCCGAGGACCGAGCCGGTCGTCAGGCGCAGGCCGATGCCTGTCTTGGCGTGATCGCCGAACAGCGTGCCGAGAAACTGCAGTCCCGTTTCGCGGATGCCGTCCGGCGTCCAGAGCTGCACCGTGCCGTACGTGTTCTTCAGGTTGCTCGTGATCGTGCCGGCGCCGAGGTTCACCCAGCGGCCGAGGATCGAATGGCCGACGAAGCCGTCGTGCCCCTTGTTCGCATGACCGAGAAAGATCGCGTTGCTCAATTCCCCGTGCACCTTGCTCACGTCGCCGATCGACGACGCCGCCACCTTGTCGGCGGTGACGGTGCAGTCCACGCCGACGTACAGCGGCCCCACGAGGCGCGTGAACGCGTGCACGTGCGCGCCAGTCCGGATCAGCACCGGGCCCGCCGTGACGTCGAAGCACACTGCCTCCTCCACCTGCGCGCCGTCCTCGACGAAGACCGGATGTGTGCCGACGCGGATCGCGCCCGCCGGCAGCAGGGCCGCCATGGAGGCACCGAGAATCGGCAGGTCGTGCTCGAGCATCGGCACGAGGTGCGCGATGTAATCCCACACCTCGCTCATCCACCAGCCAGCGCTCGGCGTCACGTCATGGCGCTCGCCGGACTGGTAGGCATAGGAGCCGATGTTCGCCGTGCCGTCGCGCAGCGCCTCCACCTGGACGTCATGCGCCAGCCGCACGGCCGCCAGCCGGTCACCCGACATCACTTCGTCCGGCTGCCCCAGCGACGCGAGGGCCGGCGCGAATCGCGCGTTGGCCAGCCAGCTTCCCTTCTTCAGCACGCCGGAGTCGATCACCGGCGGCGCCCCAGGCTCGTCGAAGCCGACGAGGTACGGCGACGAGATATGCGCGACCACATCCGCGCCGAGCGCGCGCGCCCACCGGTCGCGCACGAGCAGGGCTCCGGCGCGCATCTCGCCCGCGGGACGCGTGAGTGCGAACGGCTCGAAGGTCCGCGCACAGGCGTCGTCGTAGAGGTAGACGCCGTTCACGAGCGGTCGCGAATATGAGGCGGAAGGGATTCGATCAGCCGCTTCAGGTCGGCGGCGCGATCGATGGTGGTCACGAGGGTGAGTCCGTCGCGGGACACGACCACCAGGTCGGACACGCCGTAGAGCACCACGGCGCCGCCGTCCGCGTGCACGACGCACCCGGTCGCCTCGAGTACGTGCACGTCACCGAGGAGCGCGTTGCCCCGGGCATCGCAGTGACGCACACGTCGGAGTGCGGCCCACGTCCCCACGTCGTCCCACTGGAAGTCGCCCGGCAGCACCATCACGCGCGTGCTCCGCTCGAGCACCCCCACGTCCACCGAGATCGGTTCCGTCACGGCGGCAAAGAATGCCTCGAGCGAGTGCGCGTGGGCGCGGAGGTGCGACGCCACTTCCGGCGTGTGCGCGTCGAGCTCGTCGAGGAAGTCGCCTGCGCGCCAGACAAAGATGCCCGAGTTCCAGAGGAATCCGTCGCGCACCATCCGCTCGGCCGTGGCGCGATCGGGCTTCTCGATGAATCGCGCCACGGCGCGCAGGTCGCCCGCGACGACGTCGCCGGGCTGAATGTAGCCGAAGCCGGGATCGGCGCGCACGGGCACGACACCCACCGTGACGAGCGCGCCGTGGCGTTCGGCCGCATCGGCCGCGCGCGACAGCGCGGCGCGGAATCCGTCCGGATCACCGACCGCCCAGTCCGCGTGCACGCTGAGCATGACGTCCTCACGCCCGCCGCGGCGCGCCACCTCGCTCGCGGCCCACGCGAGTGCCGCTGCGGTACCGGCCGGCCGCGGCTCGGCGATGATGTTCTCGCGAGGAATCGACGGCGCGAGCGTCGCGATCGCATCCACCAGGCCGGCGTTGGTGAGGATGAGCGTCCGTTCGGGCGGCACGAGCGGGGCCAGACGTGCGAGCGCGTCAGCGAGCAGGGGCGCCTGCGTCGCGAGCGGTAACAGCTGCTTCGGTCGCGCCGGTGTGCTGATGGGCCAGAAGCGCGAACCGACGCCGCCGGCCAGGATGACGGCCCAGCGACTCATGTCGGTTCGACCGTGGGCTCCACGGCGATGCCGGCCAGCTCTGCGGCGCGCGCATACAGGCGCTTCGGGCTGAACGGCTTGGTGAGGAATTCGCTGACGCCCAGCTCCAGCGCCAACCGGTGCTGCTGCTCCTGACCGGCGGCGGTGAGCACGATGGTCGGTAGCGTCTTGAGCCGCTCGTCCTTCTTCATCTCGGCCAGGACGTCGAGCCCACTGAGGTACGGCATCATCAGGTCGAGCAGCACGAGCGCGATGTCCGGCTCGCGCCGCAGCACCTCCAGCGCCTCGCGACCGTCGTAGGCCAGGGTGACCCGAAAGGGACCCTGCTCGAGCTTCATCTTGATGATGCGGCCGATGTGCGGCTCGTCATCGGCGACCAGGACGTGCGTCAGGTTGGCGGCGTCGTTCACTAGACCAGGGCTGCGATGTGCTCGCGGTTGCGGCGAAGCTCGAAGAGCAGTTGACCGACGTTGGCGTCGGGACGTACCAGCACGACCAGCACGGCGTCCACCGTGAGGGCGGACACGACCGCCAGGCCGTTCTTGTATTCGAGCACCGCGGTGACGAGTCCGCCGCGGCTCATGGCGGCGCCCAGCTCGTCCGCCGGGCCGATAATGGCCGGGATGCGCGCCGCGAGGTCCTCGGCATCGAGACCCGCCACCGACTGGCTGTCGATCAGGAGGCCGTCGCGGCCCAGAACGACGGCGGCTTCCACGCCCCCGCGCTGCCGGATGGCGCTTACGAGGTCTCGAATGCTCGGCATGGCTGCTCCAATCGGAAAGTGCTGCGAAGCTTAAGGGTGAGGTGGGTGAAGTCAAGCGACGACAATCGCTTGAGTTTGGTCGTGTGCACGCCTATTCTCCACGAAACACCACACGAATCCATCACGCGACACCATATGCTGCCGACACGCCCAGTGCGCGCCGCGCTCCTCGCCTTGGCTGTCTTCGGTGTCGCCTGTCGCGACCCGACGCTGGCGAAGGCGACCTATGCGAGCGGCCTGACCACGGCCACGATCTTTCCGCTCACGGGTGCTTCGGCCACCGTGCCCACGGCCCTCAGCTTCCTCGCCGGCCCCTCGCACGCCACGGCCACCTTCGCCTTCGACGTCGCCTTTGATCTCGACGCGGCGAACCACGTCGTGGTCATGCCCGTGCGCCTGCTCGCGGGCGACCTCGCCGGTCCGCTCAAGCGAGTCGGGCTCCAGCCGGTCTCGGGCGCGTTTGCATCGATCACCGAGGTGCCCGCCACTGGCTACGACACGGTCAGCGCCCGGACGGTATTACCCGGCGCGGTGCTCGCCGTGGAGCTCCAGGACCTCACGGCCTGCTACAGCAGCTACAACTTCAACGTGGTGACGTCGCAGCTGCTGTATGCGAAGCTCGTCGTCGACAGCGTCGATGCCACCGCGCGTCGCATTTACGTGCGCACCGTCGTGGACCCGAACTGTGGCTATCGTGGCGTCGTTCCGGATTCGGTGCCGAAGCGCTGATGCACGACGCACGGCTGATCCGCGACCGCCTCGACGACTTGCGCGAGGCGATGCGTCGGCGCGGCGCACTCGGTGCGCTCGCCCCGCAGCTCGATCGGTGTGAGGGGCTCGACCGTGAACGCCGCCTGCTGATCCAGGCCGTCGAGGAGCGCAAGGCGGCGCGCAACGCCAGCTCGCAGGAAGTCGCGCGCCGCAAGAAGGCCGGGGAGGACGCCGCGGACCTGATTGCGCAGGGACGCGCGCTCGGCGAGGAGATCGCGCGGCTCGAGTCGGAGCTTGGTGTGGTCGAGCAGACGCTGGACCGCATCATGATGGAAGTGCCGAACATGACGCTTGCCGACGTGCCCGCCGGCGACGAGACGCACAACGTCGTCCTGCGCACATGGGGCATGCCCCGCCCGTCGGACGGCGTGAAACCGCACTGGGACATCGCCGCGGCGCTGGGTCTCTTCGACGCGGAACGTGGCGCGAAGATCAGCGGGTCGGGCTTCGTCGTGTATCGCGCCGCGGGCGCACGGCTGGTGCGCGCCCTCATGAACTGCTTCCTCGATCACCACGCCGCGGCGCATGGCTACGAAGAAGTGTGGCCGCCCATCGTCGTGAACCGCGCGAGCATGACCGGTACGGGACAGCTGCCCAAGTTCGAGGACGACGCCTATCGGATCGATGGGGACGACCTCTTCCTCATCCCGACCTCCGAAGTCCCCGTCACGAATCTCTATCGCGACGAGATCATCGAGCCGGGCGCATTGCCGATGGCGTTCTGCGCGTACTCGCCGTGCTTTCGCCGCGAGGCCGGCTCGGCGGGAAAGGACACGCGCGGCATTCTCCGGATGCACCAGTTCGACAAGGTGGAGCTCGTCCGCTACTGCGCGCCCGAGGAATCCGAGGCGCAGCTCGCGCTGCTGCTCGGCCACGCCGAGGCGATGCTGCAGATGCTCGGGCTGCCGTATCGCGTCAAGCTGCT
This sequence comes from bacterium, assembly GCA_040005695.1. Taxonomy (GTDB): domain Bacteria; phylum Gemmatimonadota; class Gemmatimonadetes; order Gemmatimonadales; family Gemmatimonadaceae; genus AG11. Next base: position 6,590 of record JBDTYL010000320.1, read on the forward strand.
GGCCGCGGGCGACACGGGGTTCTCCAGCGCGAAGACGTACGACCTCGAAGTCTGGGCGCCGGGCGTCGGCGCGTGGCTCGAGGTGAGCTCCTGCAGCACGTTCGCCGACTTCCAGGCGCGGCGCGCGAACATCCGCTATCGGCCGACGAAAGGCGACAAGCCGCGTTTCGTCCACACGCTCAACGGGTCGGGGCTGGCCTTTCCGCGCATCATCGCCTGCCTGCTCGAGCATTACCAGCAAGCGGATGGCAGCGTCGCGATTCCCGAGGCGCTGCAGCGGTATGTAGGGACCGATCGGCTGGGCTAGGCGATGCGCCGGGGCCTGCCCGAGCTGATCGTCGGCGTACTCTTCGCACTGTTGCTCACGTCGTACGTGGTGTTCACGCGGGCCGTCGTCCGCGACCTGCAGGCCGAGGGGAAGCGCACGAGCGAGATGTATGCGCGCGTCTTCCGCGCGCAGGTCGATACCGCGGAGGGCGAGTCCACGCAGGCACTCTTCGACTTGTCGAAGAGCATCCGGGAGCAGGGCGTGCCGCTCATCGTGACGGATCGCACCGGGCGACCCGGTCCGAACGCCAACCTGCCCGAGGACGTCGCGGGTGATGAGGAGCGTCTGCGTGCCATCGCCGCGGAGCTCGACCGGCAGAATCCCCCGGTGATCGACGCGATGATCGGGCAGATCCACTACGGGAACCCGCCCATCGTGCGCTGGCTGCGGATCATTCCCGCGCTGCAGGCCGCGAGCGCGCTCGTGCTCCTGCTCGCGGCGGTGTACATCGTGCGCACGCGAGGCAACGCGACGCGCGAGCGCGTGTGGGCCGGCATGGCGCGCGAGTCGGCGCACCAGCTCGGCACGCCACTCTCGAGCCTGAGTGGCTGGATCGAGCTCATGGAGGAGCGCGGCGCCGATGCGCCGACGCAGGCGGCACTCACCCAGATGCGTGCGGACCTCCAGCGCCTCGATCGCCTCGCCCATCGCTTCGAGCGGATCGGGCGCGAGCCGCGGCGGGATGCCGTGAACGTCGCGGATCTCGTCCTGCGCCTGGCCACGTACTTTCGGCAGCGTGTGCCCACCCTCAATCACGCGGTCACGATCGACGTGGTCGAGCCGGGTGCGGCATTCACAGTCCTCGGCGATGCGGTTTTGCTCGAGTGGTCGATCGAGGTCCTCGTGAAGAATGCGGTGGATGCGCTCGCCGGGCGGGGCGGTCGCATCACCCTGACCACCACGGAGCGCTCGCCAGGCGCTCGCATCCTCGTGGCCGACGACGGGCCCGGCGTGCCGCGCGACATGCGCAGCCGGATCTTCGAGCCGGGCGTGTCCACCAAGTCCAGCGGGTGGGGCATCGGACTGTCGCTCGCGCGGCGGATCGTGGAGGAGAGCCATGGCGGCACGCTCCGGCTCGTGCCGACCGACCGCGGCGCATCGTTCGAGATTATCTTACCCTGATGGCCATTGCGACTGACGACACGCTGCTCCAGGGTCTGAACCCGGCGCAGCGCGAGGCGGTGTTGCATACGAACGGCCCGCTCCTCGTCCTCGCAGGAGCGGGCTCCGGCAAGACGCGTGTGCTCACGACT
>JBDTYL010000321.1:0-2886 GCA_040005695.1 bacterium
TCACGGATGCCATCTACTGGGCGAGCGACAAGATGGATCGCATGCGGCCGATCCTGAGCATCAACCACGTCTCGATCTACTCGCCTCCGAACTCGCCACTCTCGCTGGTGAGCAACAAGCAACTCTACGCGAGCCACTACTTCCTCGGGGCGTTCACACTGACGACGATCCTCGACAAGCCCGATGCACCGAACGGCAAGGGCGTCTATTTCATGGTCGTGCAGCGCATGCGATTCGACCACCTTCCGGGTGGCCTGCTCAACATCCGCGGACGAGTGATCGACCGTACGCATGAAGGCCTGAAGAAGGAGCTCGCGCAGCGGAAGGCATCGCTCGAAGGCCCCGGTTGAGGCGCCCATGACAACCACGGCAGTCGGCCGGTACGCGCCGACGTTTCTCAAGGCCTATCTCGACTCGCTCCACGACTATCGCCAGTACTACGACGACGTTGCCGAGATCGGCAATCCGAGCGTGTCCGAATACGGCATGTATTTCGTGCCCGGCATCAGCGGCACGCCGGGCCAGATGCGCCTGGCGCTACCCAGTGTGACCCGCGTGTTCGGCGCGCAGATCGCCATGAAGGCGCTGTTCATCCCGTCGTTCTCGGCGCGCCAGCCGATCTGGGACAAGTACACGGTCGAGAACACGGACGAGAAGCTCGCGAAGCTTCGCGCCGACCTCGTCGCGCTGCTGGATCGGTTCGACCGCATCATCGTCACGTGCTCGAGCAACGGCGTGTACGACTTCCTCGCCGTGGCGAGCACCTTCCCGCCCGGTGAGCTGGAGTCGCGCGTCGAGTTGGCGTGGGTGGCATGCGCGCCGGACAAGTACCTGCCGACCAAGTGGCAGAAGTTTTTCTACCCACTCAAGGGCGTCGAGACGCACGGCTACGAGTGGTTCGCCTATCCGAACCACAACGCGCTGAAGCGGTTCAATCCCGAGGTGGTGGCGACGTTCCCATGGCGTGAGGGCCACCAGCGGCGCTGGTTCGAGAAGGCGGATATCGAGTCGCGCTTCGTGTGCTATGGCGTGAAGTGGTCGTACGTCTCGACCACCCAGCTCGGCTTCATCGCGCAGCACGTGTCCTCGCTGATCACTCGGCCGTGGAACGGGCCGGCGGAGGTGCTGATCGCGGCGAACGACGGCTACTGGCAGGGCATCCCCCACGAGACGATTCTCGCGACCGTGCGCAAGTACGCACCGCAGGCGACCTGCGTCTTCCGGCCGGGCTCACACCTCAGCGTGGTGAATCCCAGCACGCTCACCGAGATGTTCGAGAAGGTGCGATCGCGCCTGCAGCCGCATGGCGCGCCCGACGCGTCGCCGTCGGTGCGCGCGGACCGGAAGATGTACGATGCAGCTCCCGCCGCGCAGCGCCCGCGCACGGCGCCGAGCTGACACGGTTCCGCCCCGTCAGCTCGCCGCGCCGAGCCGGCACGTGCCCATCTCCTTCGTCGCTAGCGGCGCGACATCCAGTCGTCGCGCGTCTGGCCCCAGAGCTCGATGGGGTCGTCCTCGTACGGCGCCGGGAGCCGGCCCGCGCCGCGGTTGACGGACCCGAGTCGGCGCGCGAGCTGCTGCGACGGCGCGTTGTCCGGATGGATGCTGTGGATCACGTCGACCCAGCCGAGCGCGGTGAACGCGTAGTCCATCGACGCACGCGCCGCCTCGAGTGCATAGCCCCGCCCCCACGCGTCCGGGTGCAGTGCCCAGCCGATTTCGTCGCCGGGCCAGCCGTACGGATGCCACGGTCCCACGCGGCCGATCCAGCGTCCCGTCTCCCTCTCGATCACGGAGAACATCGCCACGCCGGTAAGTGCCCACGCGCCGGCCTGCGACATGAGGATGCGCCAGACGACCGGTTTGGGCTGCACGCCCCCGATGAACCGCGCCGTGCGGTCGTCCGCCATCAACTCGGCCCAACGGTCCAGGTCGTCGACGCGGGTCTCGCGCAGCAGCAGGCGTGGAGTCTCGATCATGAGCATGGGGTCGCAGCAGGGAGGTCTAGGCGGGATGCTTGCGCGCCACCAGCAGCATCTCGCCGGAGCGTCGGGTCAGCGCACGGTCGTGGAAGCCATCGTACGCCTCTTCCACGATGAGCCCCGCGTCGAGACACAGCTCGGCCAGGCGCGATGCAGTGTACAGTCGGATGCGATGCGACCGCGTGCCGCGGCCGGAGGGGCCGTCCCACGACGTGTCGATGCTGAGGATCCCGGACAAGGGGTCGAACGAGCGCTCGTGGCCGATCATCGTGCCGTCGTCGGACTTCCACCAGTCGCGCGTCAGGAACTTCGCCATGACGCCGTCACGACTGCCGCCGTGCCACACCAGCGTGCCGCCGGGCACGAGGACGCGGGCGAACTCGCGGATCGTGCGCGCGTCGTCGCGGGCGTCGGTGAAGAAGCCGAAGCTGGTGAAGAGGTTGAGGACGGCATCGAAGCGACCGGTCCAGCGGGCAGGCAGCTGGCGCATGTCACCGCGCACGTACTTCAGGGTTGGTCCAGTGCCGCGCGCCTTCGCCTTGTCGATCAGGTGCTGCGAGTAGTCGAGTCCATCGACGCGAAAGCCGGCTTCCGCAAGCGGATGCGCGTGGCGGCCCTGCCCGCACGGGACATCGAGGATGCGCGAACCAGTGGGCAGCGCCAGCAGGTCCATCAGGCGCGCGACTTCGTGCCGGTCACGCTGCTCGGTGAAGATGGGTTCATACTCGAGCAGGTAATGGGCGTCGAAGTACGACTCCCACCAGTCGGCGGATTTCTTCTGTGGTGGTGTCCTGGGCATGGCTCGGTGGGAAGAGCAGATCCTTCGCTGCACTCAGGATGACAACAGGGAAAGCAGATCCTTCGCTGCGCTCAGGATGACAACAGGGAAAGCAGATCCTTCGCT
>JBDTYL010000322.1:0-30520 GCA_040005695.1 bacterium
GGCTGTACCTGGTGATTCGACTTGGTGCGGATCGATACGCCATCGATTCATCGCTCGTGGAGGAAGTCGTGTCGCTCGTGCGCCTCAAGGCACTACCGGGGGCGCCAATGGGCGTGGCCGGTGTGATGAATTACCGTGCGGACGCGGTGCCCGTGATCGACCTCAACCTCGTCGCGCTCGGCACCCCGACGCCGCCGCGTATCGCCACGCGCATCATCGTTGTTCGGCACGCGTCCGACGGCGGGGACTTTCGATCCGAGTTGCTCGGCCTGCTCGTACCGCAGGCGACAGAGACGCGCCGGATCGATGACGATGCGTTCGTCGATGCCGGCGTGGCGACGGATGGGGCAGCCTACCTCGGACCGGTACTTGCCACGCTGGAGGGCGTCATCCAGCGTGTTTCCGTCGCCGCACTCCTCACGGACGAGCTTCGAGACGCGCTCCGGCGCGAGTCGGCGACGACGTGACTGAAGTGGCCAGCGACGGCGCCCACACCATGACGGACATCGAGCGGATACTGTACGATCGCATCGGACTCGATCCCTCCACCGTCGGCAGCTCCCTCGTCGAGCGGGCGGTGCAGCGGCGCATGACCCACTGCGGCGTGCGCGACCCGGTGGCGTACGCCGCGCGACTGTCGGTGGATCCACAGGAGATCCTGGAGCTCGTGGAGGAAGTCGTGATTCCGGAGACGTACTTCTTCCGGGAGTCCGAGGGCATCGATGCGGTCGCGCAGCGTGCGGCCACTGGTGACGACCGCGCCACCGCCGAGTCGCCGTTGCGCGTGCTCAGTGCCCCGTGCAGTACCGGCGAGGAGCCGTACTCCATTGCCATGACGCTCCTCGCGGCCGGCGTGCCACCCGAGGCGATGGCGATCGATGCCGTGGATGTGAGCCGCGAAGCCGTCGCGCGTGCACGCAAGGCGGTCTACCGTGGCGGATCGTTTCGTGGAACCGACGACCGGTGGCTTCGCTTCTTTCATGCGGTCCCCGCAGGGCAGGTGGTGAACGCCGACGTGCGAGGTCTCGTCCACTTCACGCAGTCCAACCTGCTCGAGTCCGGCTTTCGCGCGCCGCACGCCGCGTACGACGTGATCTTCTGTCGCAACCTGCTCATCTACTTCGATCTGGCAACGCAGGCGCAAGTGCTCGCCGTCATGGCATCGTTGCTCGTTCCTGGCGGCATCATCGTCGTCGGCGCGGCGGACACCTTTGCGGTGCGTCGTGCGGGCTTCGTGCCCGTTGTCGGGGCCGAGCGTGCCTTCCTGTTCCGCCACGAGCTGGCGCCCGCAGCGCCCGTGCCCGAGGCGCCTCGACGCAAGAGAGCCGTGACGCTGCGTCCCACGATTGGTGTGCGCGCGGTACGCACCATGGCCCCGACGCGAAAAGGAATGCCAAACCCTGCGACGGTTGTCGTCGCAGCCGACTCCGCTCCCGTCAGTGCACGTCAGGTCGTCGCGGATATCAGTCGGCTCGCGAGCGCAGGCCAACATGCCGATGCCATTCGACTTGGCGAATCGGCGTTGGCGGCCCTCGACTCTGACGCCGAGTTGCTCGCGATCATGGGTGTGACGTACGCGGCCGTTGCCAATGACGAACGGGCGGAGTCGTGCTATCGCCGGGCGTTGTATCTCGACCCGTCGCACACCGAGGCGTTGCTGCACCTGGCGCTTCTCCTCGACGCGCGGGGTGACACTCGGGCCGGTGACCGTCTTCGCGCGCGTGCGCGTCGCCAGGTGTCCGGTGATGCCGGTGGACCATCATGAGCGACACTGTGCCGGCCCTCGGCGACACGCCGCTCGATGACGCCGCGATCGATGCGTCGACGAGACACTACTCCGAAGCACGGCTCACGGACGATGTCGCGCTCGCCTCCGCGTTCGTGTTTCGCCTGGGCTCCGAATGGTTTGCGTTGGCGACGTCGTTGCTTGTGAGCGTTGCCGCTCCCCCGGTTGTGCACTCGTTGCCGCACCGCCGTGGTTCTGCCGTTGCCGGCCTGGTGAACGTGGGTGGCGATCTCGTGGTACACGTGTCGCTCGCCGGCCTGCTCGGCGTTCCTGCTGGCGTCACGTCATCCGCGGGTGCGACGGGCGTCCGGCGCAGCGTGGCTCGCCTGGTGGTGCTTGGTGATGCGCGGGGCCGGCTGGCGATCACCGTGGATGACGTGTGGGGTGTGCATCACCATGATCCTGCCCTGCTGCGCGTTCCGCCACCTACGCTGACGCGGTCACCGTCGTCCTTCACGACCGCCATCCTCGAGGTGGACGGGCTGGTGGTCGCATGCCTTGATGCCGCTCGCGTCATGGACGCCCTGTCGAGTGCTCTTTCATGAGCATGGACGAGTTTTCTCTCGCCGAGTTGTTTCGCGTCGAGGCGCAGAGTCAGGTCGCGAAGCTCACGGATGGCCTGATCGCGCTCGAGGAAGGCGTGACGCCGCAGCAGCTCGAGGTACTGATGCGGGCGGCGCACTCGCTCAAGGGGGCCGCCCGCATCGTGGGTCACGAGAGCGCCGTTGTGGTGGCACACGAGCTGGAAGAATGCTTCGTGGGTGCGCAGGAAGGCCGCCTCGACCTGACGCCGCAGCGCGTGGACGTATTGCTGCGGGCGGTTGACGTTCTTGCGTCGGCGGCCTCGATGGATCCTGACGAGGCGCAGCGGCCGGCGACTGCCGTCGCGGTGGCCGAGGTCGTTGCCGCACTACGCGCGGTGGCCGGCGAGCCCGGCGCGTCGGCCGCGGCGCGCGTGGTGCTGACCCAGGATCGAGGCGTGCCACAGCGCGCGCTGGAGGGCAAGCAGGCCGGCGATGCGCACCTGCCGGTGACCGGCGCAACGCGTGACAATACGGAGCGCTTGCTCGCCCTCGCCGGCGAGGCGCTCGTCGCGTCGCGGGCGCTCACGGCACACACGGGCAGCGATACGGCGGCGCGCCGAGCGGATCGCGGTGTCGAGCGCGCGGTCGAGGCCGTGCGCGCGGCGCTGGCGCAACAGCCACGCACCGAGGATGCCGCGCGCGCCCTTGGTGCATTGCAGCGCGTGCTCTCGGATACCCTCGTGCAGCGGCGCGATCGCGCCGCGGAGCTGGATGCGATCGGGCAGCGCGTGTCGGACATTGTCTCGCACGTGTACCAGGGAGTGCTCGATGCGCGCATGCGGCCATTCGGCGAAGGCGTGGCCGGAATGCCGCGCATGCTGCGCGATATCGCGCGCGAGCTCGGACGCGATGCGCGACTCGTGCTGGCCGGCGAGTCCACGCCAGTAGATCGGGAGGTGCTCCGCCGGCTCGAAGCCCCGCTCGGGCACCTGGTGCGGAACGCCGTCGATCACGGCATCGGCAGTCCCGAGGAGCGCGAGCGCCAAGGCAAGCCGCCCCGTGGCACTGTGCGTGTCGAGGCGCGCCACGCGGGGGGCCGCCTGCTGGTCACCGTCGAGGATGACGGCGACGGAATCGACCTCCAGGCGGTACGCGAGCGAATCGTGCACCGCGGGCTCGCCGATACGGCTGCCGCCGCCGAGATGAGCGAGACGGAGTTGACGCACTTCCTCTTCCTGCCCGGCTTCACGCTGCGCGACGAGGTCACGGCAATCTCCGGTCGTGGCGTGGGACTGGACGCCGTGTTTACGGCGGTTCGCGAGATCGGCGGCGACGTGCGAGTGTTGCGCATTCCATCGGGCGGCACCCGGTTCGAGCTCCAGCTGCCACTCACCCTGTCCGTCGTGCGTGCCCTGGTCGTCGAGATTGCCGCCGAGTCGTATGCGTTTCCGCTGGCGCGCGTGCATCGACTGGTGCGCGTGGTGCGTGCGGAGATTGCGTCGTCCGAAGGGCGTCAGCACTTCGCCCTGGATGAGCGCCAGGTCGGCCTCATCTGGGCGCATCAATTGCTCGGCATCCCAACGCCGGGCATCGAGGAGCAGGCCCTCGTCGTGGTCATCGGGGAGCAGGATGCGCTCCTCGGCGTAGTGGTTGATCGGTTCCTCGGCGAACACGAGCTGGTGCTGCGCGGCATCGACAGCCGGTTGGGCAAGGTGCAGGACGTGGGCGGGGCTGCACTCTTGCCCGACGGTACGCCGACGCTCGTGCTCGACGTGGATGACCTCGTGCGATCGGCGGCGAACCTCGTTACCGGCGGACGGCTGGATCCAATGGCGCTGGAGCCGGCGAATCAGGCCGGCACGCGCAAGCGCGTGCTGGTGGTTGACGATTCACTCACCGTGCGCGAACTCGAGCGCAAGATGATCGAGGGGCAGGGGTATGCCGTGGACGTTGCCGTGGATGGAATGGATGCATGGAACGCGATGCGCACGGGACGGTACGACCTCGTGCTGACCGATGTGGACATGCCGCGCATGGATGGGATCGAGCTGGTGTCCCGCATCAAGGGCGATCCACTGCTGCGCGCCATTCCGGTGATGATCGTATCGTACAAGGATCGCGACGAGGATCGTCGGCGGGGCATGGACGCCGGGGCGGACTATTACCTCACGAAGGGCAGCTTCTACGACGAGACGATGTTGCGCGCGATCGAGGATTTCATTGGCGGGGCATCGTGAGGGTCGCCATCGTCAATGATGACGCGGTTGCCGTGGAGGTCCTCCGCCGCGCCCTGGCGAGTTCGTCCGAGTATTCGCTGGCCTGGATTGCCCGGGACGGCGCGGAGGCCGTGCGTCGCTGCGAACAGGACCCGCCTGACGTGTTGTTGATGGACCTGCTCATGCCGGTCATGGATGGGGTGGCGGCAACGCGCCGGATCATGTCGGAGACTCCGTGCGCCATCCTTGTCGTCACGGGGGATATCACGCGCAATACCAGCAAGGTGTTTGCGGCGCTCGGCGCAGGTGCCGTTGACGTCGTGGCAACGCCCGTCCAGGCGAGCGATGCGGGGAAGGCGTCCACGCAGGCGCTGTTGAACAAGATCAAGCTCGTGGCACAGGTCGGTGTCGCGCGGTTCGTACCGTTGCGGAAAGGCGCCGCCGACGCGCCGCCGCTGGACGGCCTCGTGGTGATTGGGGCGTCGGCGGGGGGGCCGCCGGCGGTGGCGCGCGTACTGCGAGACCTCGCGGGGGACCTGCAGGTTGCCGTGCTCGTGGTGCAGCACGTGGACGCGGAGTTTGTCGACTCCATGGCGGACTGGTTTGACAGTCAGGCCTCGTTTGCGGTGGAGGTGGCGCGTGAAGGCACGAGGCCGCTCGCCGGACACGTGTACATTTCTGCCGGAGACCTGCACATGGTCATCCGTGCCGGCGGCACGCTCGGTTATGAGCGGGAGCCCCGTGTCGCCTTGTACCGTCCCTCCGCGGACGTGCTGTTTGCGAGTGTCGCGGCGAACTGGAGGGGTGTCGTCGTCGGCGTTGTGCTCTCCGGCATGGGACGCGACGGAACGATTGGGCTCGGCGTCCTGCGTGCGAGCGGGGCCCGCACCATTGCGCAGGATGAGGCGACATCCGCGGTGTACGGCATGCCCCGCGCGGCTGCCGAAGCCGGGGCGGCGACGGATATACTCGCGCTGGAAAAGATAGGACCCTTTCTCAACCAGTCGCTCCGACGAGCGGATCGCGCCTCGACGCCGCTCGCGTCCATCACGCCACAGTCCAATGACCATGTCCGCTGACACAGAACGCCACGCCGAGCTTCCCGCCGATCCGACGGCGGAGCAGAGCGGCATGGTGCTCCTCGTGGATGACCAGCCATTTGTCGGCGAGGCGGTGCGGCGCCTGCTCGCCGACCAGGTCGACCTCGCCTTCCACTACTGCGTCGATCCGCGCCGCGCCGTCGAGACGGCGAACGAGATCGCACCAACGGTCATCCTCCTCGACCTGGTGATGCCGGGCGTGGACGGCCTCGAGCTGCTCAGGCACTTTCGCGCCAACAGCAGCACCTCGGAAACGCCGATCATCGTGCTGTCCGTCAAGGAAGACGCACGCGTGAAGCAGGACGCCTTCGCGAACGGCGCGAGTGATTACCTGGTCAAGCTGCCCGATCGCGTGGAACTCGTGGCTCGCGTGCGGTATCACTCGGCCGCCTGCCTCAATCAGCGTCGCCGCAACGAGATCGCCGCCGCACTTCGCGCGAGCCAGCGTTCGCTGGCGGAACGCGTGAGTGAACTCCAGGCAGCGCTCGACGAGATCGAGCAGTTGCAGCAGGTGAAGGCCGATTTCTATTCGATGGTCACTCACGACCTGCGCAACCCGGCGGGCAACGTACGCGTGGCCACCAAGATGCTGAAGGACGGAAAGGGAGGATCGCTCACCCCGAAGCAGTTGCAGTTCGTTGACATCGCTGCCACAGCGGGGGAAAAGATGCTGCGCCTCATCACGGATTACCTCGACTTCGCGAAAATCGATGCCGGGTATCTCCGCCTCGACCGTGAGCAGGCGGATATTGGCGTGGTGGTCCGCCTGGCCGCCGCCACGGCAGAACCGCAGGCGAGCGTGCGGCGCCAAATGCTGGTGGTGGAGGTTCCCAGCGAGCCGGTCCTTGCCGATGCCGACGGGCAGAAACTCGAACAAGCCATCGAGAACCTGTTGTCGAACGCCATCAAGTACACGCCGGAGGAAGGTCGAATCACGCTGAGCCTCGCCACGGACGACATCAGCGTCCGCATCACGGTGCGCGATACGGGCGCCGGTATCGATCCGTCGCTGATTCCGGGCTTGTTCGCCAAGTATCACAGGCTGCCAGGCCAGACAAGTCGTGCGACGGGCGGCACGGGACTCGGACTGCTGATTGCCAGGGAGATCGTGGAAGCTCACGGCGGCACCATCTCCGTGTCCTCCACCGGCGTACCCGGCGAGGGGACAAGCTTTGTCGTGGAGATACCCCTGACGGCTCCAGAACATGTGGCCGTGACCAGTACGGATTAGGCGCTGGTCTCGCGTTCCACCGGATCCCACGAGTACGCACGACAGGAAGCCGGGCGACGCGAGGCGGCTCGAGTTGCAGCGGGCCACTCTCCACATCGTCGGCGGCGCATTCGTGCGGCCCGGCACTGGACTTTACCGATCCGCGCCCGAAACAGCCTAGATTCCGGCATGGCCGAAACGATTCACATCGTGGGTGGGGGACTCGCCGGCAGCGAGGCGGCATGGCAGCTCGCGCAACGGGGTCACCACGTGCGGCTCTCCGAGATGCGTCCGGTTCGCGCGACAGAGGCGCACAAGACCGACGACCTTGCGGAGCTCGTCTGCTCGAACACGTTCAAGAGCACGGAGACCTCCAACGCACACGGCCTGCTGAAGGCCGAGATGCGCCTGCTTGGCAGCATGATCCTGGAATGCGCGGATGAGGCACGCGTGCCAGGAGGCAGCGCGCTCACCGTGGATCGCGCCGTGTTCTCGTCGTCGGTCAGCGCCAGGATCGCGGCGCATTCGCGCATCACCGTGGTCCGCGAGGCGGTCACGACGCTGCCGTCGCCGGGCATCGTGGCGACGGGACCGCTCACCTCTGACGACCTCGCGGAAGTGATTCGCGCACGACTCGGCGTGGCGTCGCTCGCGTTCTACGACGCCATCGCGCCGATCGTGTCGTACGAGTCGATCGACCATGACGTCGTCTTTCGTGCGTCGCGTTACGGGCGGGAGACAATGGAAGGTGAGGGCGACGGCGCGTACCTCAACTGCCCGATGACCCGCGAACAGTACGAAGGATTTCTCGATGCGCTGACGCTCGCGGACAAGGCCACAGCGCACGAGTTCGACGCCGTGCCGTACTTCGAGGGATGCATGCCCGCGGAGGAGATGGCGCGCCGCGGACGCGAATCGCTTCGCTTCGGTCCGATGAAGCCGGTGGGACTCGTGAACCCGCACACTGGGCGCGAAGCCTACGCCATCGTGCAATTGCGGATGGAGGATCGCGCGGGACGCATGTGGAACCTCGTCGGGTTCCAGACGCGCCTGCGCTATCCTGAGCAGCAGCGCGTGTTCCGCATGATCCCCGGCCTCGAGCAGGCGGAGTTCCTCCGCTTCGGGTCGATTCACCGTAACTCCTACCTCAATGCGCCGGCGGCACTTGCGCCGCATCTCGCGTTGCGCGACGGCGCGCCGACGTTGTTCGCCGGCCAGCTCACCGGAGTGGAAGGCTACACCGAGAGCACGGCGACCGGCCTGCTCGCGGGCATCAACCTGTCGCGACTGCTCGCAGGCGACGCGGCCGTCGTGCCGCCTCCGACAACCATGCTGGGCGCGCTGTATCGCTACCTGCGCGAGGCAGACCCGCGACACTTCCAGCCGATGAATGCCAACTTCGGCCTGGTGGACGACCTGCCGACCCGCGTGAAGGACAAGCGTGCGAAGAAGCAGCAGCTCGCCGATCGCGCGCTGGCGCACATGGCGCAGTGGCGCGACGAAGTGCTCAACGCGTCCGGCGTGCACGCGTGAGCGACGCGTCCGTGAGCCATCCGGACGTCGAGGAGTACCTGCGCCATCTCGCCAAGGAGCGGGACGTGTCGCCGAACACGATTACCGCATACCGGCGCGACCTGCACGAGTTCGTGGCGTTCCTCGGTGGCTACTACGGCACACACGGCTGGAGCTGGGAGGGAGTGGACCGGCTGGCGATGCGCGGGTTCCTCGCGCACCTGTCGCGACGCGGCGTGGGCAAGCGCACCATGGCGCGAACATTGTCCGGCGTGCGGAGCTTCTATCGCTGGATGCACCGCAACGAGATGGTCGAGGCGAATCCGGCCCGCGCCGTCGGGGCGCCGAAGCTGGACAAGTACCTGCCCGGCTACCTCGACCGGCCGCAGATCGACCTGCTGTTCCAGATGGCGGAAGCGCGCGCGATGGAAGGCAACTTCGTGGACGTGCGCAACCTCGCGATCCTCGAGCTCTTCTACTCCACCGGCATGCGCCTCTCGGAGCTGCAGGGGTTGAGCCGCGCGGACCTCGACCTGGTGAGCCAGCAGGTCAAGGTGCGCGGGAAGGGGCGCAAGGAACGCATCATCCCCGTGGGAGATCACGCGATGCTCGCGCTGCGCAACTACGAGGCGAAGCGGGACGAACTGTTACGCGGAATGGGCTCGCGGGGCGAGCGCTCCGCCTACTTCCTCGCGCGCACCGGCAAGCGCATCGGTCCCCGCATGGTCCAGAAGGTCGTCTCGGCCTTCCTCGCGGAGATCGACGAGGATGCAGGGCTCTCGGTTCACTCGCTTCGGCATACGTTTGCCACGCACCTGCTCGACAATGGCGCCGACCTTCGAGCCGTGCAGGAGCTGCTCGGTCACGCGTCCATCTCCACGACGCAGATCTACACGCACACGAGCGTCGAGCGGTTGAAGCAGGTTTACCAGAAAGCGCACCCGCGGGCATGAAGATCGCTTGACAGGCGCGTCGTCTACCTGTGGAGCCTGCCTGGTGCGCGTGGAAACCATCCCCCTCATCGTCGGAATCATCGTTGCCCTGGTGGGGCTGGCGATCCTTGCCGATGCCTGGCTGCCGGAGGACATGAACTTCGGCGGCGAGCGCCGGCGGAATGTCCGCACCGAACGGAGCATCGGCGGAGAAGCCTGCATCGGGCTCGCCGTCCTCTGCTTCGCCGCCGCCCTCATCGGTCGCGATACCTGGCCCTACGTGACCGTCGCGGTCATCGCGGGCACGGTGCTGTTCCTGGTGGGAGTCTTCGCGAACCGCCGCTACCTCCGCGACCGTATCGTGAATCGCGGCGCGCTGCGCCGCGGCGGGCTGGCTGATCGTGAGCGAGCGGAGCGCGCCAAGCGAAAGCCGTGACGCGTGGGCGGCCGACGTGCGGGGCGAGGCGCCGCGGCCCTCGCGCCCTCCGCTAGATTTGGGGCATGTCGGAACTTCCCAGAATTCGCGCCACCACCATTCTCGCCGTTCGCCGGGGCGGGAAAGTGGCCCTCGGCGGCGACGGACAGGTCACCGTCGGCGAAACAGTCATGAAGGCGAAGGCGAACAAGGTCCGCGCCATCGGTGACGGCAAGTTGCTGGCGGGCTTCGCCGGCTCCGCCGCTGATGCGCTCACGCTCTTCGAGAAATTCGAGGAGAAACTGCAGCGGTATCCCAGCAATGTGCCGCGTGCTGCCGTCGAGCTCGCAAAAGACTGGCGCAGCGACCGCGTGCTCAGGCGCCTCGAGGCGTTGCTGGTGGTCGCGAGCGCGGCGCACGGCTACATCATCTCGGGCACTGGTGAGCTGATCGAGCCGGACGACGGCATCCTGGCGATCGGCTCGGGCGGGGCCTACGCGCTCGCTGCCGCGCGGGCGCTCGCGGCGAACACTGACCTGAACGCCGCGGAGATCGTGCGCCAGAGCCTCACCATCGCCGGCGAGATCTGCGTGTACACGAATACGAACATCACCGTCCTCGAGGCGGAGTAGCATGTCGTCGCCTCGTACCCAGCAGGCGCTGGCGCGCCTCGCCGACCTTACGCCGCGACAGATCGTCGCGGAGCTCGACCGTTACATCGTGGGCCAGGCGGATGCCAAGAAGGCCGTGGCTATCGCCCTCCGCAACCGGTGGCGTCGCCAGCAGGCGCCGGAGTCCATCCGCGATGAGATCTCGCCCAACAACATCATCCTCATCGGTCCCACGGGTGTGGGCAAGACCGAGATCGCGCGCCGCCTCGCCAAGCTCACCGGCGCGCCGTTCATCAAGGTGGAGGCGTCCAAGTTCACCGAGGTGGGCTACGTCGGCCGCGACGTGGAAGGCATGATCCGCGACCTCGTGGACAGCGCGATCGAGATGGTTCGCCAGGAGCGGGAAGCAGAAGTGGAGGAGCTGGCCAACGAGCGCGTGGACGACCGGCTGCTCGACCTGCTGCTGCCACCTCCCGTCACGGCGCCGACGTCAGACACCAAGGTGCCCGTCGCCGAGCCGGTGTTGGCCTCGGCCGGCGATGCCGGCGGCGTGTTCGTGGTGTCGAGCGCGGGCGACGTGAAGCAGGAAGCGGGCACGGACGCCGCGCAGGACCGCTACAAGCGCACGCGGGACAAGCTCAGGCAACTGCTGCTGGACGGGCAGCTCGACGCGCGCGAGGTGGAGATCGAGGTGACGCCGAGTGGTGGCCCGATGTTCGACCTGTTCGCGTCGCAGGGTGCACCGGAGAACATGGAGAACTTCACCGAGATGCTGCAGCAGATGATGCCGCAGCGGAAGAAGAAGCGCACGGTGAAGGTGAGCGAGGCGCGGCGCATCCTGCTGGAGCAGGAGTTCGAGAAGCTCGTGGACATGGAGGACGTGACCGCCGATGCGCTGGAGCGCGTGGAGACACTCGGCATCGTGTTCCTCGACGAGATCGACAAGATCGCGGGAGAAAAGAGCCAGATGGGCGGGCCCGACGTGTCGCGTGAAGGCGTTCAGCGCGACCTGCTGCCGATCGTGGAAGGCTCCAACGTGCAGACGAAGTACGGGATGGTGAAGACGGATCACATCCTTTTCGTGGCCGCGGGGGCGTTCCACGTGTCCAAGCCGTCTGACCTGATTCCGGAGCTGCAGGGGCGCTTCCCCATTCGCGTGGAGCTCAAGTCACTCACGGAAGCGGACTTCGTGCGCATCATGACGGAGCCAGAGAACGCGCTCACGAAGCAGTACGCCGCGCTCGTCGCCGCCGACGGCGCCACGCTCGAGTTCACGGAGGACGGCATCGCCGAGATCGCCCGGATCGCAGCGACGGTGAACTCACGCATGGAGAACATCGGCGCGCGCCGACTGCACACCGTGATGACCACGCAGCTCGAGGACACGCTCTTCGACCTGCCGGACGGTGGCGAGAAGCGCATCGTCGTCAACGCCGAAGCCGTGCGGGAAAAGCTCAAGGCCATCGTCGAGGACGAGGACCTGCGGAAGTACATCCTCTGAGCCGCGCCGGCCTGGCGTCGGCATCAGGAGTCAGCAGCAAGGACGGGGGTCGGGCCCAGCGGGGCAGTGGGATTGCGACGGCGTCTGGTAGGGGACGAGGCCGCGGTCACGCGCGACCCGGTTGGCGAGCTCGGTGTCGTCGAGATGGAACGGCTCCCGCTCGTCGTCCGTCGAATCATCCTCGTCCGGCGGGGTGGCTCGGGGCTCGAGCGATTCGGAGGAGGGGCCGGGCTGTCCTGCTGCCAAGCTCAGCAGTGCATCCCTCCAACTGATGGCAAGTGCGGCAGCGTGAATCATTGGAATCTCCTCACCGAGGCGTCGTCGCATCGGAAAGAGGTGACAGGGAGTGGTTGCCAGCTCAGTTTGGCTGTCTGGCGTATGGAAATAATGTCCGATCATAAGTTGTATGTCAAATTACAAAACAGTAATGGTGCCTTTAGTCACATTTGAGTCAATGTGACTCGTTTCTTGACGGTTATTGCCTGTGGCTTTCAGGCACCGCTAGCTTGAGCGCTCCATTTCCCACGTCCCCATCCGATGCCCCAGACCCACCCGCGTGACTTCCTCGCCATCCCGGATTTCTCACGGGAGGAGCTCCTCGCGCTCTTCGCGCTTGCCGAACGGATGCGCCGCGGCCAGTACGACCGCACCCCGCTCGCCGGCAAGACGCTGGCGATGATCTTCATGAAGGCCTCGACCCGCACGCGTGTTTCCTTCGAGGTGGGTACCTACCAGCTCGGCGGGCACGCGCTGTTCCTCTCACCGCGCGACGTGCAACTCGGCCGCGGCGAACCCATCGCCGATACGGCGCGCGTGCTCTCGCGGTACGTGGACGGCATCATGATCCGCACGTTCGCGCACCAGGACGTCGAGGAACTCGCCCGCTTCGCCGACGTGCCGGTGATCAATGGTCTCACGGACCTGCTGCATCCCTGCCAGATCCTCGCCGACCTCCTCACCGTGCGACAGCACCTGGGTGGCATCGAGGGCAGGAAAGTCGCGTGGATCGGCGACGGCAACAACATGGCCAACTCGTGGATCAACGCCGCATACCGCCTGGGCTTCGAGCTCACGCTCGCGTGCCCCGAGGGCTACGAACCGGCCGATCACCTCCTCGCGCGCGCCCGCGAACACGCGACCATCACGCTCACGCGCGATCCCCGGGAAGCCGTCGCAGGCGCGCACGTCGTGAACACCGACGTATGGGCGAGCATGGGGCAGGAAGACGAGCAGAAAAAGCGCGAGAAGGATTTCGCGGGCTACACGGTGAACGCCGCCATGATGGCACTCGCCGCGCCGGACGCGATCTTCCTTCACTGCCTGCCGGCGCATCGCGGCGAGGAAGTAAGCGCCGACGTCATCGACGGGCCGCAGAGCCGCGTGTGGGACGAGGCCGAGAACCGCCTCCACATCCAGAAGGCGATCATGGCGGTCCTCATGGGTGGCGAGACCCTCACATGACCATGCCCTCCGCAGGCGAGATGGCGCCGGTCTTCTCGGCCACCATCGACGACGGCAGCACGCTGGAGCTCACCTCGCTGCGCGGCGCACCCCTCGTGCTGTTCTTCTACCCGAAGGACGACACCGGCGGCTGAACCATCGAGGCGTCCGGCTTCCAGGACGCTCTCCCTCGGTTCGAGGGACTCGGAGTGGCGGTGATCGGCGTGAGCCCGGATCCGGTGAAGAATCACCTGAAGTGGAAGGCGAAGTACGGCTTCACCTATCCCCTGGTGGCCGACATCGAGCACGCCGTCTGCGAGCTGTATGGCGTGTGGGCCGAGAAGTCGATGTACGGGAAGAAATACTGGGGCGTGAACCGAACGACGTTCATCATCGACGCCGAGGGCCGTATCGCCCACGTGTTCGAGAAGGTGAAGCCGGAGGGGCACGCGGCGGAGGTGGCGGAGGCGCTCGCGTCTACCCGGTGAGGGGATGTCGGCATGAGCCGGGCGCCGGGCGCGGGGACGCGGTCACGCTTCCCTCCGGTCCACGCGATGCGCGACTTGATTCATCGGCCATCAGTCGCGGCGGTGATCGTCCACCGAGTGCACCCACCCCACCGGTGGGTGCACTCGGGCTGCCGCGGCGATGCCCGACTCGATCGTCGGGTAGCGGGGCGTGATGCCGAGTGCGGGCCAGAGCGTGCCCGGTGTCACGACGAGCGTGCGATTCCAGCCGGTCACCGCATCGGGCGTGAGGAGTGTGGGACGCCGTCGCCCGCGTGCGACCAGGGAAGGCGCATGGGCACCGAGCCATGCGACACGCCGCGGCACACGGAGCTCGCGCAGGCCTGGCAGCGCAATGCGGAGGAGCGTCATGAATTCGCGCCACGAGGCGGGACGATCGTCGGCAATCGGGCTCACGCCGCGCCAGTCGGTTCCCGCCGCGGCAATGAGCGCGCGCGCCGCATCGGCGACGTGGAGGTGCGAGAATGGGCGATCGCCGCGCCCCGGTGACACGACGAACCCACGCCGCGCCATGCCGAACATCGCGTCGCCCGATCCATACACGTGCGGCAACCGGATCGACGTGACCTGCATCGTACCCTCCGCCTCGATTCGCGCGAGTGCCTGCTCGGCTTCGAGCTTGGCGTGGCCGTATCCTGTCCACGGCGCGGCCATCGTGCGGTCGTCGACGGAGCCGTCGCGTCCGTCGTAGACGAGTGTGCTGCTGGAGAAGACGAGCCGGCGCACACCGGCGCGCGCTGCGAGCCGGGCCAATCGCTCCGTACCGCCGACGAGCGACGGCGCGACCACGCGATACGATTCGAAGGTGGCGTGGCCGGCGAGGTGGATGACGACGTCGACGTCGCGCAACGCGCGCTCGAGGGTCGCCTCGTCGTCGAGGCTTCCGGGCACGAGGTCGACCGCGAGATCGCGAAGGTAGACCCCGCGGTGCGGCCGATGCACCATGAGGCGTCGCACGGCGTGAGTGGCGGCGAGCTGACGCGCCACCTCGATGCCGATGAACCCCGTCGCGCCGGTGACGAGGATGCGTCCGCTGCTCGCACCCGTATGCATGCACACGACCCATGCGCCTTCCATGCCGCGCGGCACACGGCACTATCTTGCAGGTCTCGCGGCGCGCCGCGGAGGAGGAGCAACCGATGCGAGTGCTCGTGACTGGCGCCACCGGCTACATCGGCGGACGCCTCGTACCACAGTTGCTCGACCGCGGACACGAGGTGACGGTGCTCGTGCGTGATCCACGCCGCGCCGTGCGGCGCTCGTGGAGCGATCGCGTGACGGTGCGCGCCGGTGACCTGCTCGATCGCGCATCGCTCGACGGCGCATTCGAGGGCATCGACACGGCGTACTATCTCGTGCACTCGATGTACTCGGGGGCCAACTTTGCGACACGCGATCGCGACGCCGCCGCGCACTTCGCCGCCGCGGCCGCCGGCCTGCCACGGCTCGTCTACCTCGGCGGCCTCCTGCCGCACGAGGGCCAGCGACCTTCGGCGCACCTCGCGAGCCGCGCCGAGACGGGTCGCGTGCTTCGTGATGCGCTGCCGACGACCGAGGTGCGCGCCGGCCCGATCATCGGCTCGGGCAGCGCGTCGTTCGAGATGGTCCGCTATCTCACCGAGCGGCTGCCGATGATGGTCGCGCCGCGCTGGATCCTCAATCGCGTGCAGCCGATCGGCGTCGCCGACGTGCTGCGCTATCTCGTGCTCGCCGGCGAACGCGACGCGCTCGGCGTGGTGGACGTGGGCGCCGACGTGCTGACCTTCCGCGGCATGATGCTGCAGTACGCGGAGGCGCGGGGGCTGCGCCGGATGATCATCCCGGTGCCGGTGCTCGCGCCGTCGCTCGCCGCGCGCTGGGTAGGCGCCGTGACGCCGCTGCCGAACAGCATCGCCGTCCCGCTCATCGAAGGCGTGGTCAACTCGGTGCTTGCCGACACGACGCTCGCGCGGACGCACTTTCCCGAGGTCGAACCGATTCCGTATCGCGAGTCGGTGGTGCGGGCGCTCCAGCGCACGACGAACCAGCGGGTGATGACGGCGTGGAGCGACGCCCTCAACGCGGCGCCGTCGTACGAACTGACGGATCGCGAGGGGCTGATCCGCGAGACGCGCACCGTACAGTCGCGGGCCACGGCGACGCGGTTGTACGAGACGGTGGCATCGCTCGGCGGAGATCGTGGGTGGCTCGCCTGGGACTGGGCCTGGCGCCTGCGCGGACTGCTTGATCGGCTGGTGGGCGGACCGGGGCTGCGGCGCGGGCGCCGCGACCAGCTGGTGCTGCTGCCCGGCGAGGCAGTGGACTTCTGGCGCGTGGAAGTGAGCGAGCCGCCGCGGCGGCTGCGCCTCCGTGCGGAGATGAAGGTGCCGGGGCAGGCGTGGCTGCAGTGGGAGATCGCGCCCACGGCGACCGGGTCGGCACTGGCGCAGACGGCGACCTTCGCGCCGCGCGGGCTGGCGGGGGCGCTCTACTGGTACCTGCTCTATCCCATTCACAAGCTGATCTTCAGCGCGATGGCGCGGGCGATCGCGCGCGAGGCGGAGCGCGGCTGATCCCGAGGTGAAGGCCGACGGAGAGGCGATGATGCGGATCGCATGATCGTCCGGATTCGTTCCAGGCGGCGCACACCGTGCATTGGAGCTTGCCACGATGATCACTCGACCACAGAAAAACCGGCAGTGGGTGCTCGCCGAGCGGCCGAAGGGAGAGCCGACGAGCGAGACGTTGCGCCTCGTCGAGACGGACGTGCCCTCGAGTGGCGCCAGCCAGATGCTCGTGCGCACCGAGTACTTGTCCCTCGATCCGTACATGCGCGGACGCATGAGCGACGCGCCCTCCTATGCGCCGCCGGTCGCAGTGGGCGCGGTGATGGTTGGCGGCACCGTCGGGCGCGTCGTCGAGTCGCGGCTGAGCGGCTTCTCACCGGGCGACTGGGTGCTGGGATACGGCGGCTGGCAGGACTACTCGATCTCCGACGGGCGCGGCGCCACCAACCTCGGCACGTCGCCCTCGCATCCATCATGGGCGCTCGGCATCCTCGGCATGCCCGGATTCACGGCATGGGGCGGGCTGACGCTCATCGGCGAGCCAAAAGCGGGTGAAACGATCGCCGTTGCCGCGGCCACTGGACCGGTGGGCGCAACGGTCGGGCAGATCGGCAAGCTGCTCGGCTGCACGGTGGTGGGCATCGCCGGCGGTGTCGAGAAGTGCACGTATGCGGTGAACGAACTGGGATTCGACGCCTGCGTCGATCATCGAACCCCGGACCTCGCGGGGCGGCTGGCGTCTGCCGCGCCGTCGGGCATCGACGTCTATTTCGAGAATGTTGGCGGCAAGGTATTCGATGCCGTCCTGCCACTCCTCACTGCAGGCGCGCGCGTGCCGCTCTGCGGGCTGGTCTCGCAGTACAACGCGACGGAGCTGCCACCCGGTCCCGATCGAATGGGCTGGCTGATGGGCCAGCTGCTGCGCCGTCGCGTGCGAATGCAGGGATTCATCATCTTCGACGACTTCGGTGTGCACTTTCCCGCCTTCGCGCGGCAGATGACGGCGTGGATCGCAGCGGGCAAGATGAAATATCGGGAGGACATCATCGACGGTCTTGAACAAGCACCCAGGGCATTCATCGGGATGCTGCGGGGTGAGAACTTCGGCAAGCGTGTGATTCGCGTGGGAGAGGGGAACGCACGATGACGACTTGCTCCGCTGGTGCTCACGTCGCCCGTCCGGCTCGGCGACACGGGCAAGAAGACGGGCTTCTGGCTCGATCATGTCGCGTCGGGCGCTGTCGCGCGTGACGATGACGCGGGCGTCGTTCGCCGGAGAGACTCAGGCGACCAGCGGAGGCCGGTCCCACAACCGGTTGACGACGTAGAGCAGGGTGAGCCCGCTGACCACGAAGAGCGCGGTGAGCAGCAGCGCGGCATTCGTCCGTCCGTACAGGAAATTCCCGATCGCGAACAGCGACGACCAGATCGTCACGCAGCCGGAGAGCCAGCCGAGTGTGGCCTGACCCATCCGGTCGCTCGTCCGTGCACCCGCGGCCGCGCTGATGCCGGCCGCTTCGCGAACCCGCGTCCACCCCGGACCGGCGGGCGACACCTTGAGGTAGAAGGCGACGAGGCGTTCCATCGTCGTCGGGGCGCTCACGTACGCGGTGATGAGCCAGCAGGCCGTCGTGAATGCGACCGAGAACAGCACGGTCTGCGCGAAGGGCAGCGGGTGGCCCGCCTTCTTCATCACGAAGAACACCACGGAGATGGTGAACGAGCTGACCATCGCGACGACTTCGCAGATGGCGTTGATGCGCCACCAGTACCAGCGCAACAGGTACAGCAACCCGGTGCCCGCGCCAATCGAGATCAGCACCTCGAAGGCATCCTGGGCCGAATCGAGGATGAGGCTCAGCAGTGCCGCAAGGACGTACAGGCCCACCGTGCACGCGCGGCCCACCGTCACGTAGTGTCGTTCGCTCGCCGTCGTGTTCAGGAACCGGCGATAGAAATCGTGCACGAGATACGACGAGCCCCAGTTGAGGTGCGTGAGGATCGTCGACGAGTTGGCCGCGATGAGGCCACCCACCATGAGGCCGACGAAGCCGGTCGGCAGGAACTTCAGCATGGCGGGGAAGGCACTGTCATGTCCGAGGAGTCGCGGGTCGGCGCCGGGAAACGCCACGGCGATGTCCTTCAGCTCGGGATAGATGATGATGGAGCACAGCGCGGTGATGATCCACGGCCATGGACGCAGCACGTAGTGCGCGAGGTTGAAGAAGAGTGTGCCGCCGAGGGCGTCCTTCTCCGACTTCGACGCGAGCATGCGCTGCGCGATGTAGCTGCCCCCACCCGGCTCCGCACCCGGGTACCAGTTCGCCCACCAGCCGATCGCGATGGGCATGATGAAGATCATGAGCGCGAGGTCGCCCATCGCGAAGTTGGGCAGCAGGGCGAGGATCGGCTGGCCATGTCCATCGATGGGTGACAGCACCGGTTGGCCGCCGGCCCGGTAGGTCACCTGCTGCGTGCCCAGCACGCTGACGAGCTTGCGCAGCCCGGCGAGCGCGCTGGTGCCCACGCCGGTCCGCTGTGCGACCGCCACGAGGCTGAAGTACGCCGCCGCGATCACGGCGGTCATCTTGATGATGAATTGCACCATGTCGATGACGAGCACACCCCAGAGGCCAGAGTACGCGGCGAACACCACGTTGAGCACGCCGAGGACCAGGATGGTCTTCCATGGCGGCATGAGGAACAGGATGTTCGCGATCTTGCAGGCGGCCAGCGTCACCATGCCCATGATGAAGCAGTTGAAGAAGAGGCCGAGGTACACCGCGCGGAACCCGCGCACCACGGAGGCGGCGCGACCGGAGTACCGCAGCTCGTAGAATTCGAGGTCGGTCATCACGCCGGAGCGGCGCCAGAGACGCGCGAAGAAGAAGACGGTGGACACGCCGGTGAGGACGAACGCCCACCACTGCCAGTTTCCGGCGACGCCGTACTGCCGCACCTGCTGCGTGACCCAGTTGGGCGTATCGCTGCTGAACGTCGTCGCCACCATGGACAGGCCGGCGAGCCACCACGGGACCGAGCGGCCGGAGGCGAAGAATTCCGTCGTGCTGGTGCCCGCACGCTTGCCGAAGAACAGGGCGGGGATGAAGCAGACCAGGAGCGAGAGCGCGACGATGATCCAGTCGAGGGGCAGCAGTGTCATGTCGGCGGGTGCGTGAGTCGTGGAGATGCGGCGGCGGGCGCGGCGGACAATCGCGCGGCGCGAGTGGACGCGCAAGGTGAGGCGCGACGCCGCGCTGCCTGACACTGCCGCGCGCACCGCCTACATTCCTGCGCGGTAGGTGTCCTACTCCATTTTCAGTTGCCCGGTGCAGCCGACGTCCGTCTCCCCACCCACCACCCGAGCGGTCATCCTGGCGAGAGGCCAGGGTACCCGCATGCGTCGCGACGACGTGCGCGCGACGCTCAGCGAGGCGCAGTCGGCCGCGGCGGACGCCGGCCTCAAGGGCATGATTCCCATTGGGCGCCCCTTCATGGACTACCTGCTCAGCGCCCTCGCCGATGCGGGAATCCTCGACGTGTGCCTGGTGATTGGCCCGGAGCACGACCGGGTGCGCCATTACTACGAGCGCGAGGCCGGCCTCGCGCGCGTCCGCGTGCACTTCGCCGTGCAACGGCAGCCACTCGGCACCGCGGACGCCGTGGCAGCCGCGGAGGACTTCGCCGGCGGGGAGCACGTGCTGATGGTGAACTCGGATAACTACTATCCTGTGCATACGCTTCGCGCCCTGCGCGAGCTCGGCGCGGCAGGGGTCGCCGCCTTCGAACGCGATGCGCTCGTTGCACTCGGCAACATCGATGCGGAGCGCATTGCCGGGTTCTCGGTAGTGCGGATCGACGAGGATGGGACGCTCGCCGAGATCATCGAGAAGCCCGGCGCCGACGTGATCGAATCGCTGGGCGACGAGGTCTTCGTGGGGATGAACAGCTGGTCGCTGCCGCCGGAGATCTATGAGGCCTGCCGCCGTATCCGCACGTCGGTGCGCGGCGAGCTCGAGCTTCAGGATGCAGTACAGGTCGCGCGGGACGAGATGGGGATCCGCTTTCGCGTACTGCCCTTCCATGACGGTGTGCTCGACCTCTCGAGTCGTGGCGACATCGCATCGGTGACCGAACGGCTTCGGCACGTCGTGCCGCGCCCGTGAGCTCGATTGGCGACGGTCTCGCGCGTGCCGGCATGTCTGCCGCGGAGGTTCGCCGGAAGGTCGAGCTGTTCGAGCAGTGCCGCCAGGCCCTGGCCGCGCTCTCCACGTCGAGCATCCCTGCACCGGAGGACGCGGGATACTTCGTGCCGGGCCGCATCGAGGTGCTCGGCAAGCACACGGATTACGCAGGGGGACGGAGCCTGCTGTGTGCGATGGAGCGGGGTATCGTCGTGCGGGCGCGGCCGCGAGACGACGCACTCGTGCGGGCGGTGGATGTCACGCGCGGCGAAGTGCGCGAGGCATCGCTGGCAGTAACGGGCGATCCTTCCCCCGCCCAGACAGACAGGGCAGGCGCTCCGCTCAAGACGACAGGGGGAGACTGGGCGACCTACCTCTCGACCGTGGTACATCGCATCGCGCGCGATTTTCCCGCCGCGCGCCGCGGCGTCGACATCGTCTTCGCCAGCGACCTGCCGGCGGCGTCCGGAATGAGCAGCTCGAGCGCGCTGGTCATCGCCTTCTTCCTCGCGATCGAGGGAGTCAATGCGCTGTCGGCCGACCCACGCTATCGCGAGGCCATCCGTACCCCCGAGGAGCTGGGCGAATATCTCGGCGCCGTCGAGAACGGACGTCCGCATCGCGGAATGGCGGGCGGGCTCGGCGTCGGCACGCTTGGCGGCAGCCAGGACCAGACGGCCATTCTCTGCTGCCGGGCCGGCCACCTGACCCGTGTGGCGTTCTGTCCTGTGCGTTCCGAAGGGCTCGTGCCGTTTCCTGTCGACCGCACATTCGTGCTGGCGTACAGTGGAGTGGCCGCCGAGAAGACGGCGAGCGCGCGGCAGCGCTACAACGAGGCGTCGCTCGCCACGAGCGAACTGCTCTCCATCTGGAACGCCGCGACGTGCCGAAATGACGCCTCACTCGGCACTGCCGTCTCGACGGCTCCTGATGCTGCAGCACGACTGTCCGGCCTGCTCGAGCATGCGGCGTCTGCGGACTTCACGCCGCGTCGCCTGCGCGACCGACTGGAGCAGTTCGTGACGGAGAGCGTCGACATCATCCCGCACGCCGCGGATGCGTTCGCGGCCGATGATATGGCGACAGTGGGAACGCTCGTCGCGCGCTCGCAGCGCGGCGCGGAGCAACTCCTGGGGAACCAGGTGCCGGAGACGATCGACCTCGTACGCCTTGCGCGCGAGCTCGGCGCCGATGCCGCATCGGCGTTCGGAGCCGGCTTCGGCGGCAGCGTCTGGGCGCTCGCCAGGGCGGATGACGCACGGCGATTCTGCGGGGCATGGGAAGCCGCCTACCGCGCCGCGCATCCGGAAGCGGCCGCGCGCGCCGAATTCATGATCACCAAGCCGGGTCCGGGCGCGCTGCGCTGTGGCCATGGCGGCGTGACCGCCGTATCATCGGACATGCACGACACATCCAACGGAGCGAGGCCATGAGCGACGATACTCCGCACGGCGTTTCACGCCGCGACCTGATCAAGTCGGTGGCAGTGGCAGGCGCCGGCTTCGGGCTCGCACAATTCGGGATGGCGACGGACGCGCACGCCGCGTCACCCGGACCGGACGAGGGTCCGCCGGTCGCCGAGTCGATGATGAACGTCCCGTTCGAGCGTCGCGACATCGTGCGGGTGGCGATCGTCGGCACGGGACTGCGCGGCCGCAGCACGCTCAACGAGCTGCTCGGCGTGGGCCACGTCCGGATCACGGCGCTCTGCGACATCGTGCCGGAGAAGATCGAGCTGGCCAAGGCGGTGATGCGGAAGGCGGGACACGAGTACGAGCCCGCGGTGTTCACCGGCGGCGAGCGCGACTTCGAGCGGTTGTGTGCGCGCGACGACATCGACATCGTCTACACGGCCACGCCGTGGCGCTGGCACGTGCCCGTGACGCTCAGCGCCATGCGGCATGGCAAGCACGCGGCGACGGAGGTGCCGGCGGCCCTGACGGTGGAGGACTGCTGGAAGCTCGTCGACACGTCCGAGAAGACGCGACGCCAGTGCCTGATGATGGAGAACTGCTGCTACGGCTACAACGAGACGCTCGTGTTGCAGATGGTGCGCGCCGGCGCCTTCGGGGAGCTGAAGCACGGTGGCGCCGCCTACAACCACGATCTGCGGTCCATCCTGTTCGAGACGCGCGACGAGGGACTCTGGCGGCGTGCTGCGCACCTGACCCGCAATGGAAACCTGTATCCCACGCATGGCCTCGGTCCGGTGGCGTGGTACATGGGGATCAATCACGGCGACCGCTTCGACTACATGGTCTCGATGAGCACGCCAGAGTTCGGGCTCACGAAGTGGCGTGAAGACCACGTACCGAAGGGCGACCCTCGCTGGAGCGAGAAGTACGTGAACGGCGACCTGAACAGCTCACTGATCAAGACGGCAAAGGGGCGCACGATCCGGCTCGAGCACAACGTGTCGAGCCCGCGGCCATACAGCCGCATCAACAGCATCGAGGGCACCAAGGGCCTGTTCGAGGACTACCCCGCGCGCATCTATCTCGAGGGCCACGGAAAGAACGACGCGTGGACGGGGATCGAGGACTACAAGTCGCAATACGAGCATCCGTGGTGGAAGGAGCAGGGCGAGCGCGCAGCAAGCGGCGGCCACGGTGGGATGGACTACATCATGGCATGGCGCCTGGTCACGTGCTTCCGCGAAGGCTTGCCGCCGGACATGAACGTGTACGACGCGGCCGCCTTGAGCGTGCCTGGCCCGCTGTCGGAGAAATCCGTCGCGAACGGCAGCGCGCCCGTGAAGTTTCCCGACTTCACGCGAGGGCGCTGGCGTACGCCGTCGTCATCGTGAGCTCACCGACGCCCACCCCAGACACGTCGCGGATGTTGCGGACGTGTGTGGCAGGGTGTCGGCGATGGCCATCAGTTCGACATCGAACACGAGGTCGGCGCGGGGGGGAATCACCGGTGGATTCCCCTTCGCGCCGTAACCCAACCGCCAGGGCACGAACAGCCGGCGCGTGCCGCCCACGCGCATCCCCTCGAAGCCGGTTTCCCAGCCGTCCATCACGCGCTTCGTGCCCTGCACGAAGGCGACCGGTTCGCCGGCGCGTCCATCCGGCATCGGATCACGCGAGCTGGCGAACCGCGTGCCGTCGGCGAGCCATCCAGTGTAGTGCGTGTAGACGCAATGCCTCCGTGCATAGCCACGTCCTGCGCCGATCGTCATGTCGAACACGCGAATGCCGCCCATCTCGCGCGGCGCTCCCGTGACATCGGGAATACCGCTGCCGATTCGTGCAGAACTGGACGACGCCGAGGCGCATGCCGCGACGGCGAGGAGCAACAGCACGCGAGTACCGATGGAGCGAGAGCGCATCACCGAAAGTATCGTCACGACGCGAGCGAGAGGAAGCGGCCTGTGCGCTTTCGCTCCGCCACGATAACCTGGACGGGATCGTCACGGGCACACCTCGTGCCTCTACCTGGGGGTTGAATCCCCTTTCAGCGAGCAGACGATGGCCGACCGTACTTCCGACAACAACCGCGATACGCACACCTCCACGGACAAGAAGCTCGACGACCTCTACAAGCTCATTGACGGCATCGAGATCGCGATGTTCACCACGCGCCGAGCCGATGGCCAGCTGGTGTCGCGGCCGATGGCGACGCAGGAACGCGTCTCCGGTACCGACCTCTGGTTCGTCACCGACGTTTCATCGCACAAGCTCGACGAACTCGAGTCGGACAGGCATGTGAACCTGTCGTACTACAACATGAAATCGCGTGAGTGGGTGTCCGTTTCCGGAATGGCGACGGTGTCCCAGGACAGCAACATGATCCACGAGCTGTACAAGCCGGATTGGAAGGCGTGGTTCGGCGACGAGGGCGGCAAGAAGGATGGCGGTCCGGACGATCCTCGGCTCGCGCTCGTGCTCGTGGAGGCGCTATCCGTGGAATACCTCGTGACCACCAAGCCGCGGCCTGTCGTGCTCTTCGAGGTCGCGAAGGCCATGCTCACCGGTAACCCGCCGAAAGTCGGCGAGCAGCGCACCCTGACGGATCGGGAACTGCAGACGCCGGCCGCGCACGAAGCGCGCTGACCGTGCCGCTGGTGCTTGTGCAGGAGGGGACGCCGCGCCAAGGTTGACGCGTGCGTCCCATCATCGCGTTTCAGGGTGAAACCGGAGCCTTCAGCGAAGCGGCCGCGTCGCAACTGCTCCCCGAACCATTCGCGCTGTTGCCATGCGTCACGTTCGACGACGCGGCTCGCGCCGTCGTGAACGGGCACGCGGACTACGCCGTGATGCCCCTGGCGAACGTGATCGCCGGTCCCGTGCACGCATCACTCGACGCCATGTCGCGGTACGCGAGCCTCGAACGCGTGCGCGAAATCACGCTGCCGATCCACCTCGCATTGCTCGGCCTCACTGATGCGACGGTTGCCGGCGTCCGTGAAGTCCTGAGCCATCCCGTCGCACTGCAGCAGTGCCGGCGGTTCCTGGCGGAGCACCCCGCCATCACCGCAATCGCGGCGCATGACACCGCGGGTGCGGCGCGCATGGTGGCGATACGCCGCGAGGCCAGCGTGGCGGCAATCGCGGCGCCGTGGGCCGCGCAACACTACGGGCTCGTCGTGCTGGCGGAGGGACTCGAGGACCGCGCGGACAACGCGACGACGTTTGCGCTCGTCCGCCGCCGGCCCCTGAGCCTGGAATGAAGGTCGATCCCTAGAAGCTGCGCGACACCGACAGCCCCACGCTCGGCCTGTCGGACACTGACACGAGGGGAACGATGCGGGTAGCCGCGGCCGTATTCCGCTGTTCCGCCTCGCGCGCCGCGAGTGCCGACGAGTGATGCAGCATCGAGCGCACCGAGAGTGCCATGCTCGTGACGCCGACCAGCACGCCACTCGCGCCCAGCGCTGTCAGGTCCGTCTTCGCCATCACCGCCGATCCCATGAAGGTGGTGACCGCGCCCGACACCACGCCGAGCTTGGTCACCAGCGTCTGGTGCCCGTCGAGGTTGGTCGAGAGGTTCAACCCGCTCGCGACGAGCGCGCCCGTGAACGCGAACGGCGCCGCAGCCACGAAGCCGACCTGGCGGGAAACCTGCGCATCCGACTGCGGCGCTATGTACGGCACTTGAATCAGCGCGGCTTCCTCGAGCGAGAGGCCGTTGGCATCGAGCCAGTGGGTGAAGGCCGTGTCACGGGCGAGTTGCATGACCCACACGTTGTTGTTCGCACGTGCCACGCGCTCGACGATGTCACGCCGTCCGCTGGACGCGAGGAGATGCGCCACGGCACACAGGGTCCCGGTCTCGCGGTCGATGAAGTAGGGAGTCGGCGCACCGGGGAAGTCGCGATTGTGCGGGAACACGCCGCGCGCGCGATAGGCGCGGAGGGTGCGCACCAGGTCCGTGCGATGCCCGCGTTGCGCGTCGGTGAGCTCGTGGAGATCCCGCGCCTGCAGCACCGTCAGCGCGCTGTCGAAGTGGACGCGAATACGATGCACCTCGCGGGTACCGGCATCGTCTCGGGCGTGCAGGGAAGTCCTCGAGGCGAGCAGGATGACGGCGACGACCGCTGCGGGCAGGAACATCCGGATGTGGCGCATGGGCTCTCGGCGGGTAAAGGGATGGTGTCGCCCGGCCCAACCCAGTCCCTGTCAATGGCGTCACAACCCGTCTTTCGCCGGTCGATACTGGCCCGCGTGGATCCTAGACCGTGGGCGCCCACCCCGGTGCATACCGGCGCGACCAACCGGCAGCCGCGTCAGCATCGCCGAGGATGTGGCCGTTCTCCGGATCCGTGTGGAGCTTGCGCCCGGTGCGCTGCGCGATGTTCCCGAGGTGGCAGAGGAGCACGCTTTTCGCGCCATCGACAATCGGCGCGCGCAGTATTCCCTGGCCGCGCATGACGTCGAGCAGGTTCTGCATGTGCGACGCAGTCGCCGCGTCGTCGCCCACGAGGTCCACGCCATTGCCGCGCTTCGGCTCGATGTCTTCCTTCACGACCTTCTGCCTGAGGTCGTACTGCGTGTAGCCGTCGCGATCGAGCACGATACTGCCGCCCGTGCCGAGGATCGCCGTGCCTCGGCCGCGATCGAACAGCTTGAGCCCGTTGCAGCTCTGGCCCTGCCACACGATCGTCTGGCCGCCCTTGAACTCGAACGTCACTTCCTGCGTGTCCGGAAACTCCCAGTCGTCCTGGTAGTGGTACCGCCCGCCGCTCGACGTCACGCCGGTGGGATAGTCCACGCCGAGGGCGAGGCGGGCGATGTCGATCTCGTGCGTGCCGTTGTTGCAGACCTCGCCCGTGCCCCAGCGGCGGAACCAGTGCCAGTTGTAGTGGATGACGTTGTCGCGGTACGGCGTCCGGTCGGCGGGGCCCTGCCACAGTTCGTAATCGAGCGTCGCGGGGACTGGCGCGGATACACCATGGCCGATGCCCGTACGCGTGTTGGCATACCACGCTCGCACCTGATACGGCGTGCCGATGACGCCGTCCCTGATCATGTGCAGCGCGTCGATGGTCCGCTGCGACGAACGCTGCTGCGATCCCTGCTGCACGTGTCGCCCGTACTTCTGCTGCGCGGCCACGAGGAGTTCCCCTTCACGCGGGTTGTGTCCGCAGGGCTTCTCGAGGTACACGTGCTTGCCGGCCTTGAGCGCGAGGATGGCCATGGGCGTGTGCCAGTGGTCCGGCGTCGCGATGGATACGACGTCCACATCCTTGTCGTCGAGCGCGCGGCGGAAGTCACCCACGGCCTTCGCCGAGGTGCGCTGGTCGCGGAGGGAGGCCGCGGCTCGTGCCAGCACGGTGCTGTCCACGTCGCAGAGGTAGCGGACCTCGGAGTTCGGCAGGCGCGAGAAATTCTGCGCGTGCACCATGCCGCGACCGTTGAGTCCCATGACGGCAACGCCCACGCGCTCGTTCGCGGACCTCCGTCGCGGCAGCCCGCCAGGCAGCCGGTTCGTCATCGCGAGGCCGAGGCCCACGGCGCCGGCGCGCTTGAGGAAGTCGCGGCGGTCGACTGTCGGGTCGTCAGTCATGGGTGATCTCGCGGAGCTTGAGGCTGCGGAACCACACCTCATCGCCGTGGTCCTGCAGGATGATGTGGCCTTCGCGACGGTCGGCGAAGCCCGGAACCGTGCGGTACTTGCTCGTCGCGAGCAGCGAGTCCATGCGGGGCGTCCGGAGGTCGAACCGCACGACGATTGCGCCGTTGAGCCAGTGCTCGCCGTGGTTGCCCTTCATCAGGATGACGGAGCGGTTCCACTGTCCCACCGGCATCAGTCGCTTGTTGTCGTTCGGCGGAATGAGGTCGTAGAGCGCGCCAGCGCGGTGCGACGGGATCTTGTTGTCGTCGTTGAGCGAATCATCCAGCACCTGGTACTCGAAGCCGAGCGCCGCGTGGTTGGCCGAGTACTTGAGCGACAGCGCTTCGTCCACGTTGTACTTCACGCCGCTGTTCGATCCCGGCGCGACCTTCCACTCGAACTCGAGCTCGAAGTCGCGGAAGGAGCTCGCCGTCATGAGGTCGCCACCCGCGGCCGGTTGTCCGTCGGCCATCTTGGGGACGCTGCCGCTCGGGATCTTGTGGATGGTGCCCTGCACGACGTTCCAGTGCGCGCTCGGCACGCTGTCGTAGCCGAGTCCGCGCCAGCCGGCCAGCGTCGCACCATCGAACAGGAGGCGCCAGCCGCCGGCACGCTCACGCACCGAAAGGCCATTCGGCCCGGCTTGCTGGGCCCGCGCGACGGATCCGCCGGACGCGGCGAGCGACACGAGGATCAGTACGACCGAACGGAGAGTAATCACGCGGCAGTCCGAAAGTGGGAAGAGCACGATCATACGGGAATGTCGGCGCCAGTCAACTGCCCTCCAGGCGCAACGGTGTGCCGTTCTGGCTCCTGTCGCCCTGTCACAGTGCGATGCCAATAGTGCATATTTTCACTCCACGACCACCCGGCCCATACATGTCGAATCAGCCTGACGCGCCCCTGCGGCGCACTCCGCTCCACGACGTCCACGTCGCGCTCGGCGCGAAGATCGTCCCCTTTGCGGGGTATGAGATGCCCGTGCAGTACCCTGGCGGCATCACGGCCGAGCACAAGGCGGTGCGCGAGGGATGCGGCGTGTTCGACGTGTCGCACATGGGCGAGTTCTGGATCAACGGCGCGCGCGGAGTGGAGTGCGTGAACCACGTCACGACGAACAATGTCGGGGCGCTCGAGGTGGGTCAGGTGCAGTACTCCACCATCCTCAACGACCGCGGCACCATCGAGGACGACTGCCTCGTGTATCGGTTCGCCGACAAGGTCATGATGGTCGTGAATGCCAGCAATGCGCCGAAGGACTACGCGCACATCGTCCGGCATGCCGCCACGTTCGGCGTCACCGTGCACGACGCCACCGACGAGATGACGCTGCTCGCCGTGCAGGGCCCGAAGACCGCCCCGATCCTGCAGGCGCTCACGGCGACGGACCTCTCCACCATCAAGTACTACCATTTTGCCGAGGGCGAGGTCGCCGGCCAGAAGGCGATCATCTCGCGCACGGGCTACACCGGCGAGGACGGCTTCGAGCTCTACATCGCGAATGGCGCGGCGGTGCCCATCTGGAAGGCGCTCATGGCAACGGGACAGATCACCCCCGCCGGGCTCGGCGCGCGCGACTCGCTGCGGCTCGAGATGGGCATGGCGCTCTACGGCAACGACATCGATGACACGGTGACGCCGCTGGAGGCCAACCTCGCGTGGCTGGTGAAGCTCCCGAAGGGCGAATTCGTGGGGAAGGATGCGCTGGTGCGACAGAAGGAGGCGGGCGTCACGAAGCGCCTCGTGGGCTTCACGATGGAAGACCGGAACTTTCCGCGGCACGGGTATCCGGTCTTCTATCAGGGCGAGGCCAGCGGAATCGTGTGCAGCGGCACCATGAGTCCAACGCTTGGCATCCCGATCGGTACGGCGTACCTGCCGATTGCGGGCGCGAAGGAGGGCACGTCGTTCGAGGTGGAGATCCGCGGACGTCGCGTTCCCGCCACGGTGACGAAGCCTCCGTTCTACAAGCACGCGTCGCACCTGTGACGCCGCCCAGCGGCCGTGCATCGCGCATCCTCGCGCAGCGTAGCCTCGAGGCACCGCGCGCGTGCGCGTAGCCATCCTCACCATCTCGGATGCCGGCGCGCGGGGCGAGCGCGCCGACACGAGTGGCGACGCGGCTGCGGCGTGGGTCGAGGCGATGCACGCGACGGTTTCCGCGCGCGAGGTGATTGCGGACGAGTCGGTCGCCATCGTCCAGCGCCTGCTCGCCTGGTGTGACGACGATGTCGCGGATCTCGTGCTCACGACCGGCGGCACCGGCCTGAGCATCCGCGACGTGACGCCCGAGGCGACGCGCGCCGTGGTGGAACGCGAGGTCCCGGGCATTGCGGAGCGTATCCGGGCGGTGACCGGCGCGACCTTTCCGCGCGCGGCGCTTGGCCGTGGCATTGCGGGCGTGCGTGCGCGGACGCTGATCGTGAACCTGCCTGGCTCCACGAGCGGCGTGCGCGATTCCCTCGCCGTGCTGGAGCCGGTCGTCGCGCATGCGGTCGACATCCTGCGGGGCGCGCCCACCGATCATTCTGCAGGAGTGCCGGTGAGCGGAACATGAGCGTCGTCATCACCCTGCACGACGTGGAGCCTGCGGTGCGGCTCAACGCGCGCCTCGAGGCGGACGGCGTCGCGACCGTGCTCGTGAGCCCGCTCGATGACGTGCGTGCGGAGATTCGTCGGGCGAAACCTGCGCTCATCGTCATGAGCGGGGAGCTCACGGATGCGGCGAACGTCGCGCTTGTGCGCGAGCTGCTGTGGGATGGCGTTCCGGTCGTGGGCCTCGTCGATGGCGACGATCCATCGCAGCGGGAGCGACTCCGCGCACTCGGCTACGTGGAGCTGTTCACCAAGCCCATCGTCGTCGATGATGCGGCGATCGGTGTGCGCCGGATCCTGGAGCGCCGCGCACTGCAGGCCGCGACCGGGCTCATTGGCGAGAGCGAGCCGTTGCGCGAAGT
>JBDTYL010000323.1:0-2865 GCA_040005695.1 bacterium
CGTGATCCTCTGTGTCCTCCGTGGTAAAAGCCCGTTGCGCCGTGCGAACCGCACAAGAACAATTACCACAGAGGACACGGAGGGCCGCAGAGGACCGCAGTGTTCGAGAGTCGGCATGTGTGCCGCGAACGGACGCGAGAACTCGATAATCGCGCCGGCAAGGCCAAGTGGTTTTCATGCCGTCCTCCGTGATCCTCTGTGTCCTCCGTGGTAAAAGCCCGTTGCGCCGTGCGAACCGCACACCAATGATTACCACAGAGGACACGGAGGGCCGCAGAGGACCGCAGTCCTCCGTGATCCTCTGCGGTAAAATGGGGTTCGGTCCGTCCGCACCCCTCGTACCGCAGGCAGGCGCCGCACGCCGCGCTCGCCAGCAGCCATGCCGGCTCGTAGATTTGCCTAACTTGTCCCCCCAACTTTCCAACGCCACAACCATGCGCTTCGCACCCGCCCTCTCCGCCGCCCTCCTCGCAGTCGCCGCCACGGCCGGCGCGCAACAGGCACCCGTCATCCCGCCGGCCACCACGCAGATCGCCGCCGCCGTCACCCCGCTGCCCGACGAGCTCAAGGCAGGCGCCGAGGTGCTCGGCTACCAGGTGCCCGGCAAGCTCGTTCAGCTGCGCGCAGGGAAGAACGACATGATCTGCCTCGCGCCGGATCCCGCCGTGAAGAACTTCCACTCCGCCTGCTACCACAAGGCGATGGAGCCGTTCATGGCGCGTGGACGCGCGCTGCGCGCCGAAGGCGTCAAGGGCGGACAGGTGGACACCGTGCGCTTCGCCGAGGTGAAGAGCGGCAAGATCAAGATGTCCACGCAGCCGTCCATGCTGTACCAGATCTTCGGGGGCACCTTCGACGAGGCCACCGGCAAGGTCACCGGCGGCTCGTGGCTCTACGTCACCTACATCCCCTTCGCGACCCCGGCCACGACGGGCCTCAGCGCCAAACCGTCGGAGAAATCACCATGGCTGATGTTCCCGGGCACGCCGAAGGCGCACATCATGTTCTCCGTGGCGATGTAGCAGGCGACACACAGGCATGATCCACCTCGCACTCGCGGCACTCCTTCAGCAGCAGGCGGTGCCGCGCGCGCCACAACGCGAGGTGCGCGACCCCGGCGTGATCGCTACCGGGCAGCGCGTGTCGCCTGCGGGCGTGCAGAGCGTGTTCACCGGACGCGTATCTGGCGTGCGCTTCGGCCACACCGCGGACGAAGTATGGGTCGCGGCACCCGGCACCACATACCGCCTCGACTGGCGCGCCAACCGCGCGCTCGCGCGCGTGCACCTCGAGGGCACGCCGGGCGTGCACGCCATCGCGATCAATCCGCTCACGCACGACGTGGTGGTGTCGTCCGTGGGCCGGATCGCTGCCACCTCCGCCACCCCCGGCACCGTGGCCGCTCGACAGCCAGTGGCGACGCACCTGAGCGGCGTGCGCGCCGACGCTACTGGCGATTCCCTCGCGCCACGCTGGAACTCGACCGCGCTGGGCGACTTCATGGCCGGCGCGCCCGCCGTCGCCGCACGTGCCGGTGCCGACGGACGACGCGTCGCCGTGCTGCCCCTGCCGGCGAACGACGCGCTCGCCGTGCTCGACGCCGAAACCGGCGCCCTCGTGCGCATCGTGCCGCTCGGCGTCGAACCCATCGCCGCCACACTCTCCGCAAACGGGACCACGGCATTCGTCTCCATCCTCGGCGGCCCCAAGCCAACCGTGCGCAACCGCTCCGCGCGCCAGTGCTGCGATCCGCGCACGGAGGCCGTGCGCGTGGACGCGCGCGGCATCGCCGAAGCGGGGTCGGTCGCGCGCGTCGATGTCCCAACGGGACGGGTTGTCGCGGACATCGCGGTCGCGCATCACCCCACGGCGCTCGCCTGGGACGAACGCGGCGCGCGACTCTACGTGGCGAACGGCGCGTCCGACTCCGTCACCGTCATCGACACGCGGACGAACACCGCCTCGACGCACATCGCCATCGCGCCATTCCGCGAGCGCGCTGGCGGCCTCGCGCCCACCGCGCTCGCCCTCTCGCCAAACGCCGCGACACTCTACGTCGCGCTCGGCGGCGCCAACGCCGTCGCCATGTACGACGTCCGCAACGACGCCGCGCGCCTGCTCGGCCTCATTCCCACCGCGTGGTATCCGTCGAGCGTGGACGTCAGCGCCGACGGAAAGTATCTCGCCGTGGGCGCGCTGCTCGGCGTGGGCTCGGGCGAGGGAGCCACGGGCGGATCGCCCGGCGTGCGCGGCCGCTACGTGCACGCGGTGCGCGGGTCGGTGAACGTGCTGCCCGTGCCGACACCCACGGACCTCGCGGCGTTCAGCGCTGCCGTGGCGCAGAACAATCGCCTCACGCTCGCCACATCGCCCGCGGCACAGGTGGTCGCACGCGATACGGTGCCGCGCGCCGTGCCACGCCACCCGGGCGACGCATCCCTCATCGACCACGTCGTCTTCATCGTGCGCGAGAACCGCACGTATGACCAGATCCTCGGCGACCTGGGTCGCGGCGCGAGCGATAGTGCGCTCGTCATCTATGGACGCAACGTCACACCGAACGCCCACGCGCTGAGCGAGCAGTTCGTCACACTCGACCACTTCTTCGCGTCGGGCGGCAACTCCGCCGACGGCCACCAGTGGCTCACGCAGGCGAACGAGACCGATTATCCCATGTGGCCGCTGTACGTGGGCCGCAGCTATCCGTCGGAAGGCGTGGATCCGCTCGCGTACTCCACCGGCGGCTTCCTCTGGGAATCCGCGCAGGCGAAAGGGAAGTCGGTCGTCACGTTCGGAGAGTTCGCGCCGGCGCCGCGCATGTCGTCGCCGCTGGAGCGCACGAAGATGCTCGAGGCGTACCTGCGC
>JBDTYL010000324.1:0-8291 GCA_040005695.1 bacterium
GTCGCCATCAGGACAGCGGTGCCGCCGGCGTTGATCTCCCGGAGGAGCTGGAAGATGCCGCGCGTGGCGCGGTCGTCGAGGTTGCCCGTGGGCTCGTCCGCGATGAGCACGAACGGGTCATTCACGAGCGCCCGGGCGATGGCCACCCGTTGCTGCTCGCCGCCGGACAACTCGCGCGGATACGCGGTGCCCTTGCCGGCCAGACCAACCTGCGTGAGCGCCCGCTGCACCTTGCCGCCGATCGTCGCGGGCGGCGTGCCCGTCACCTCCAGCGCGAACGCGACGTTCTGCTCGGCCGTGCGGTGCTCGAGGAGCCGGAAGTCCTGGAACACGATGCCGAGCTTGCGGCGGATCTGCGCGATGTCGCGCCCGCGCGCGGTCACGGAACTCGTGCCGCTCACGCGGACCTCGCCCGTGGTCGGCCGTTCCTCCAGGTAGACCATCTTCAGCAGGGTCGTCTTTCCGGCGCCACTGGGACCGGTGAAGAACACGAACTCGCCCTTGCCGATGTGCAGCGAGACGTCGTCGACGGCGGTGCCGGTGCGCGGATAGGTCTTGGTGACGCGGGTGAAGCGGATCATGCGTCCATCTAGGCGCGCGTCGCCCCCTCGTCCTCGAGGTCGACGATCTTCCAGTTGGAGCCGGAGGTGACCGTGTCGACGATGGCCTTGAGGAGGCCGATGAGGATGGGGCCAAGCAGGATGCCGGCCAGGCCGAAGGTGTAGACGCCCGTGATGAGCGCGACGAACATCCAGTAGAAATTCAGCACGCGCGAGCGGTCCGCGGCGATCTTCGGCCGCAGGTAGGTCGAGATGAACACCGTGTTCACCAGCGTCCCGATGACGATCATCGCGATGGCCTGCGGCACGGCGTCGCGGAAGATCACGAGCCAGATCGCCACCGGCACGTAGACGCTCCACGATCCCACGATGGGGAAGAACCCGATGATGAACGACACGACCGCGAGCGCGCCCGCCAGCGGCACGCCGAACACCAGGTTCATCACGAGGATGATCAGCGACTTGAGCGTCTGCGTGAGCAGGGTGGAGTAGATCGCTCCGTACAGCACGCCCCGCACGTTCACGTCCAGCGCGCGGCGCAACTCGGCATACCGCGGCGGGATCTTCCCCGAGAGGTAGCCGCCGACCGTGTCCGCCTCGAGCAGGATGTAGAAGGCCGTGAACATGAAGATGGTGGCCGACACCGAGAAGTCCTTCAGGGCGGCCTTGAGGACGAGGGGCAGCCGCGCGCCGTACGCCGTTGCGCCGACGACGAACTCACCGAGTGCGCTGGCGGACTTCGCGTTCTTGAGGAAGGGGACGCGGCGGACCGCCGCGTCGATCTTGGCCACGATCTCGTCCTGGTGCGCACTCGCGTAGCCCAGCACGTCTGCCAGCTCGGAATAGCTGTAGCCGAGGACGATCAATATTGGCAGAAGCACGGCGAGCAGCGTGAAGATGCCCGAGAGTGTCCGGTTTCTGGTGCGACGCAGCAGCCAGAGGTAGAGCGGCCGGATGTAGATCCCGATGATGAGCCCGAGGATTGCCGCAATGATGACGGACTTCACCATCCACAGGAACAGCGCGAGGACCACGGCGCCGAGCGTAGTGGTGATGAGGATCCGGCGCACCTCGGGCAGCGTCAGCTCGGCGATGCTGGCGTTCTCGCGCCGCTCCACGCGCCGACGCTCGCCGCCCGGTGTGGCGCTCGAGACAATGATGTCGCTCATCAGGGCAGTGCCTGCTCCAGGTCGGCGATCAGGTCGTCCGCGTCCTCGATGCCCACGCTGAGCCGCAGGAAGCCGTCGGGGATGCCGAGCCTGGCGCGCGCGTCGGATGTGAGGTGCGCGTGCGACGAATGTCGCGGTTCACTTATCAGGGAGTCTACACCGCCGAGGCTTGGCGCGTGGCGAATGAGCCGCAACTTGCGGATGAAGCGGTCGGCCGCGCGTGCCCCGCCCACGAGCTCGAGGCCCACCATCCCACCGAACCCATCCATCTGGTGCAGCGCGACGTCGTGGTCGGGATGCGAGGCCAGGCCCGGGTACTGCACGACCTTCACCTCCCGCCGCTCGGCGCACCAGGTGGCGATCCGCATGGCGTTCTCGTTCTGCCGTCGCACGCGGACGTCGAGCGTCTTGAGGCCGCGCTCGAGCATCCAGCACGCGAACGCATCCGGCGCCTGGCCCCAGACGATCATCTTCTGCCGCACTTCCTCGATGTACGGCGCCGTGCCGAGCACCGCGCCACCGAGGACATCATGATGACCGTTCAGGTATTTCGTCGTCGAATGGATCACGACGTCAGCGCCATGCTCCAGCGGGCGGAAGTTCACCGGGCTCGCGAACGTCGAGTCGACCACGAGGGCGATGCCCACCTCGTGCGTGATGTAGCTGACCGGGCGCAGGTCGAGTACGCGGCAGGTTGGATTCACCGGCGACTCGAGGAACACCGCGCGCGTCTCCTTGCGGAGCTTCTTGCGCCAGCCGCGGGTTTCGTGCGGATCCACCAGCGTCGTCTCGATGCCGAGCGTCGCGAATTCCTCGGTGAGCAGGCGGAGCGTGCCGCCGTAGATCGAGCGCGAGGCAAGGAGGTGGTCGCCGGGCCGGAGGAGGGCCATCAACGCGCAGGCCGTGGCGCCCATCCCGCTGGCGAGGGCCACGCACGCCTCGGCGCCCTCGAGCGCGGCGAGGCGTTGTTGCACGAGCTCCGCATTCGGTGTGTTGCCGTAGCGGGGATAGCGCAGGTCGTCGCTGCCCGCCTCGGTGACGAAGTTCACGCTCTGGTAGAGCGGCGTCACCACGGGCGCGCCGCCTTCGTGTGCGCCCTCGCCCGCGTGCACGGCGAGCGTTGGCAGGGCGTGCGGGCGCGCGCGGCGGGGAGGAGTCACGGCAGGGGTGGTGGTGCGCCGCGTCAGGCGAAGAACCCGCGGCGCGTGTGCGAGTCGAGGTCCGGCTTGGTCACGCGCACCAGCTCGGACACGGCGACGCCGGCGACGTCGCGCAGCCCACAATCGCCGCGGCGCAGGGAATCGTCAATCACGACGGTCGCGAGCTCCTGTCGGCGCGGACCCTGGACCCAGGCCAACTCTCCCACGACGAGCAGCCGGGTGCGCGCTTCGTCCGCGTTCAGCCGCACCTGCGGACCACGCTCCGGATCCGTCGCCCGCGTGCCGTGGAACGACGCCACGCGGAGCACCCGGTTCCGGGCATCCTCAGGCATGCGCCTCGCCGAGGCCGCCGACGGCGATGTAGCCGTCGCCCAGGCGCATCAGCAGGCGCCGCCGGTGCAGGCCGTCGAGCATGCGTGCCGCGTGGTCGAGCGAGCCGAGGACGTGCGCCAGGTCGGTCGCGCGCGCCTGCCCGAGCTCGTACACCTTCTCCCACGTCGTGCGCTCGCCGTCGTTCACCATGCCCACGATGCGCGCGCCGTCGCTCGTCTCGAGCACGAGCGCGAGCCCATGGCGCTCCAGCACCGTCTCGATGGCGTCCCAATGGTCATCGGTGACGCCGCGGAACAGGAAGTAGGCCTCGCGGTCGACGCGCTCGGCTGCGACGTAGCGCAGCAGCAGCTTCGCGACGACCTCGTCGGCGCAGGAGAAATCGATCATCCCCACATGGGAAAAGTCGATCACGGTGAGCGAGCGCTCGCGCGCGTCGGCGAGCAGCGCCTCGATCTGCGTCCGCACGGCGGCGCCGGTGGGACGGGTCACGAGGTTGGAATAGAGCTCGCACGACAGCGTCTGCCGCAGCACGGAGCTGAGGTCGATGTGCATCATGGGCGCGGGCCCCCGGCGACCCGCTCGGGAATCGTGACTTGAACCTGTGACCCCGGAAACGGGGCCAGCTTCTCGGTGAGCGGTACGTCGTCGTCCCAGCTCGGTACGATGGCGATCTTGGCGGTGCCGCTGCGAACGCTCACCTTGCCGTCCCAGCGCCCGATGTAGCGTCGCACTCCCGCAAGCCCCTGACCGCGACCTGGATCACGAAACCGGCTCACGCCGCGAATCACGGCGGCCTCGAGCGCGGCGGCGTCGTCCCAGCGATCCGTGCGCACGAACCCCGGTGCGCTTTCCAGCGTCTGCCGGAAGCCGAGGCCGGCGTCACACACGGCGATGACGACGACGCGACGGTTCGCGAGGCGCTTGCGATAGGTATACGTCTGGACCGCGACGAAGCCGCCGCGGCCCGCATGCTCGATGATGTTCTGGCAGATCTCGGAGAGCGTCATCGCGAAGCCCACCGTCGCCTTCGCGTCGATGTTCAGCTCCTTGGACAGGATCTGCTGCGCCTTCTGCTGGATGCGTCCCACCACGTCGTGGACGTCCTCGCTCTTCGCCACCTGCGTGATCTCGAGGAGCACGCTCGACTCGCCGCCCCGCGCCTTGGGCACCGTACCCCGCAGGTCGTACAGTTCCTCGGCATGCTTGAAGAACCCGGTGCGCGCCCAGTACGACGCGGTCTCCTCGGTCTCCGGCACCGCGAACGTCGCGCGCTCCTCGCGTGTCTGCCCCAGCGCGAGCAACGCCGTCAACCCGTAGGGCGACGCCCAGCGCGTGTGTCGCGCATCCACCAGCAGCCGGCCGTCATGCGGCACCGCGGCGAGCTGCTCCACCACCTGCTCGAAGGAGTGATCGTCCAGCGAGGGTGGGACGGTGATGACGCTGGTCACGAGAGGCTGAGTTCTCCGCGCAGGTGAGAGGCGAGACCGCTGGCGCCGCGGTGCTGGACGTTGCGTGCGGCGGCACGAGTGGCCGCGATCATCGCATCGTTCAACTTATCACCGGCGAGCATCCGTGAGAAATAGGTCGCGCCGTAAACGTCGCCGCATCCCGTCGGATCGCCAGCCCCATTGACAACGGGTGCGGGCACGAGTGCAGTGCGTACCGCACCGAGTGCCCCGGTGCCTCCGCGCGGGCCTGTGGACAACCCGTGTCGAGGGGGAAGATCACATATCGTCTCGAAGCCCGGTGAAGCCACATAGATTGCCCCGCGCTTGCCGAGCGTCACCAGCAGGCAGGAGACGCCGGCCGCGATCGCCGTGGCCGCCAGGCTCATCGAGTCCGGCGCGATCGTCGCCATCTCCTCCTCGTTCATCTGGAGGAAGTCGAAGCACCCGCACCAGCCGGCCACGTCGGGGATCGCGCGCGGCGTCCGCAGGCCGTCCGGCTGCACCGCCATGACCTTCATGTGCAGGTCGCAGTGGATCGGACCGGCGAAGTGCTGGCGCAGCAGCTGCGCGGTCTCGAGGTCGAGCTCCCACCCGCTCAGGAAGTTGATGTACAGGGCATCGATGCGCGCGTCGTCGAGCAGCGGCTTGAGGCCGAGCCACGACCAGCCGGGAATGGCGCCGGTAAGGTGCTCGGAGCGCCGCTCGTCGTCGAGGTAGCGCAGTTCGACGCGGTGCCCCGGATACGGCACTTCCACCAGCGCAGCGTCCGGCGCGATGTGCTTCAACGTCCGCAGGTAGTCGCGCGCGCGCGCCGCGAGGTCGTGGCCCACCTTGAGCAGCGGCACGATCTCCCAGTCGTCGGGTAACGCCGCGTCCAGCCCGGCGAGCGTGTACGTGATGCCGCCCCATTCCTCCACGGGCACACTGCGCGCATCACGCCCGTGGATGATGTCCCACACGAACGTCCCGATCACGCCGACGCGTCGCTTGCGCGGCGCCGCATCGGGCGTCGCGCTGGCCGCAACCCCGTTCACACGCCGCCGAGATATTGCTGCTTGAAGCTCGCCACGGCGCCCACGACGCCAGCCGTACCGGGCAGCGCACCGGGCACGATCCGCACCGCGCGCACCGCTGGGCTGAACGCGCGCCGGCGTACCTCGGCACGGAGCGGCACGAAGAGCGCGTCGCCCGCCGCGGTCACGCCGCCCGCGATGACGACGATGTCCGGGTTGAAGATGTTCAGCAGGTTGGCCACGCCGGCGCCCAGGTACCGCGCCGTGTCTTTCACGATCTCGTTCGCGATGGCATCGCCCGCCGACGCGGCATCGTAGACCGTCTGCGCCGTGATGTCCTCGTGCCGGCCACCGACCAGCGCCGGAATCGCCGACTCGCCTTCCTCGCGCATCAGCACCTCGCGCGCGCGCGTCGCGATGGCCGGCGCGGACGCGTAGGCCTCGAGGCAGCCGTAGTTGCCGCACTTGCAGAGGCGGCCATTGAGGTCGATGGTGGTGTGGCCGATCTCGCCCGCCATGTCCGACGAACCGTGATACAGCGCCCCGTCGAGGATCAGGCCCCCGCCGATGCCGGTGCCGATCGTCAGCCCCACGACGTTCTTCCCACCGCGCGCCGCGCCCTGCCACCACTCGCCGAACGTCGCGCAGTTGGCGTCGTTGTCGAGCGTCGTGGGCAGGTTGAGGCGCGCCTGGATGCGCGGCGCGAGCGGAAAGTCCTTCCACCCCAGGTTCGGCGCCACGAGCACGATGCCGTGCTCGCGATCGAGCGGCCCGGGCGCGCCCACGCCGATGCCGATGAAGTCGCGGCGGGCGCAATCGGTCTGCTCCATCGAGTCGAGGATCACGCCTTCCACCAGCGCCACGATGCGCTCGGCCACGCCTTCATCGCCGACGAAGGAATTCGTGGGGATGCTGCGCATCGCGAGGTGCCG
The DNA here is from genome assembly GCA_040005695.1 of bacterium. GTDB lineage: Bacteria > Gemmatimonadota > Gemmatimonadetes > Gemmatimonadales > Gemmatimonadaceae > AG11. The sequence continues at coordinate 6,616 of JBDTYL010000324.1, forward strand.
CGACCCGTCGGCCGTCATGGCGCCCGCGACGATGTTCGTGCCGCCCAGGTCGACTCCAACGATGTACTGCTCGCGCGCGGAAGTCATGCGTTCAGCGTGTCGGGGGAAAGGAGGAGAGAACGTACGCGATCCGCCATCGCGGCGGCGTCCAGGTCCCGCATGCACCGGAAGTGGCCGAGGGGACACACCTTCGGTCCGTGCCGGTCGCATGGCCGGCAGGCCAGCGCGTCGTGGCCGGCGACCCCCGATTTCGGCGCGAGCGGCCCGAAGCCGAACGCGGGTACAGTCGGGCCGAAGATCGCCAGCGTGGGCACGCCCATCGCGGACGAGAGATGCAACGGCGCGGAGTCGTTCGTCACGACCACCGCCGCGCGACCGATCAGCTCCGCCGACGCCAGCAGCGACAGCTGCCCCGTGGCATCGATGGCCGTCGGTGCCTCCGCGATGATCGCCTGGGCGAGCGTTGCATCCTCCGCGCTGCCCACGATCACCGCGCGAAAGTCCGGCGCCAGCCGCGTCGCGAGCTCGGGATAGTACGGCCACCGCTTGGTGCCCCACACGCTGCCCGGCGCGAGCACGACCAGCCGGTCGCCGTTCGCCACGCCGTGCTCCGCGAGGAGTGCATCCACGGCCGCGCGCTCCGCTGCGCCCGGATACAGGGTCGGCCGGCTTTCCTCGGCGGATGCCGGCCGGCCGTTCGGTCGCGCGAGGCGAAGCAGCCGTGCGGCGTGGTGGAGGTCCGCGCGGTACGTCACGCGCTTGGTGTACAGCCATCGGCCGGCCGACGTGTCGAAGCCGATGCGCGAGGGAATGCCCGCGATGAGCGCCAGCGCCGCGCTCCGCACCGAGCCCTGTGCGAGATATGCGACTTCGTACTGCTCGGCGCGCAGCCGACTGGCGAGCGCGAAGAAACCGGCCAGGCCGCGGTCCGCGCCGCGCTTGTCGTACACGATCAGGTTCCGCACGGCGGGGTGGTTCGCCAGCAGCGCCGCGGACGCCGGCGTGACGACGACATCCACCGCGCCGCGCCGCGCGAGCTGCGCGAGTAGCGGCGTGGTGAGGATCGTGTCGCCGATGAAGGAGGTCTGGATGAGGAGGGACGCGGGCATGATCAGAGGATAGCAGGTCCTTCGCTGCGCTCAGGACGACAAGCTGTCGCGCGTCTCACGACTAGTCGACCTGCAGGACCGCGAGAAACGCCTCCTGCGGGATCTCCACGGAGCCCACCTGCTTCATGCGCTTCTTGCCTTCCTTCTGCTTCTCGAGAAGCTTGCGCTTCCGGCTGATGTCGCCGCCGTAGCACTTCGCCAACACGTCCTTGCGCACCGCCTTCACGGTCTGGCGCGCGATCACCTTCGTGCCGATGGCCGCCTGAATGATGACCTCGAACAACTGGCGCGGAATCAGCTCCTTCAGCTTGTCGGCGATCTTGCGGCCCCAGTCGTACGCCTTGTCGGTATGGCAGATCACGCTGAACGCATCGATCGGGTCGCCGTTGATGAGCATGTCGAGGCGCACGAGGTCGCTCGCGCGGTACTCGAGCATCTCGTAGTCCAGCGATGCGTATCCCCGCGAGATCGACTTCAATCGATCGAAGAAGTCGAGGATGATCTCGCCGAGGGGAAACTCCCAGTCGAACTCGACGCGCGCCTGGTCGAGGTACGTCATGTTCTTGT
>JBDTYL010000325.1:0-4873 GCA_040005695.1 bacterium
CGGATAGAGCGCCATCGCGGCGAAGGCGAGCACCATCACGCGCGCGATCTTGTAGGTGGGGTCTGCCCAGTCGGCGTGGAAGCCTTCCACCCTGATGGCGCCGGAGCCCATGGCCTTGAACACCGACCGGACGAACTTCAGGGCGTAGCGCGTGATGACGACGCCCGCCGCGAGGTAGAAGAGGTTGGGCAGGTACGCCACGAACGCCGCCGACGCCGCGGCGAACGGCGTCAGCGCGTACGCCACGATCCGGCGTGAGAGCGGTGTCGTCCACGGGAAGAAGCTGAGCACCAGCGGCACGTACACGTAGAACAGCAGCAGCGTGAGGACTAGGCGCAGGAGCCGCGCCGCACCAAGCAGCAGCTGCGACAGCCGGCCTGCCGAGAGCAGCTCGAAGTCCTGGATGCGGAGTGCGGGCAGGCGCACGCGCTCGAGGGCGCCAATGCGGCGGTAGAGGCGCGCGAACCCCCATCGCGCGAGGAGCAGGAGCGCGACGAGCACCGCCGTCGCCGCCAGGGCGAGCGCGATGTCGATGAGGAGCGCCTGCGTGCCTTCGCTGGCACTGAGCGCCACGAGCGTGCTGTCGATGCGAAGGGCGAACTGGCGCGCGACCACCGCGCGCGGCCGGCCGAGGGGTGTCGCGTCCGCGTCGAGGACGGTCATGAGCAGCTTGTCACCCACGGCGAGCTCGCTGTCCGTCTCGTGGTCGGTCACCGTGATCGGTGCCCGGTCGCGGCCCACCGTCTCGAGCACGCTGCGCAGGCGCACGACCGCCGCCGCCGCGCGGACGTCGGCCGAAAAGGCGCCGAGGTGTCCGTAGAGGCGGAAGAGCGTGTCGTTGGCGATCACGACAGGGCTGCCCTCGACCACGGGCGCTGGCGCGGCGGCTTGCCGTGCAGGTGGCGTGGACGGCCTTGTGGCCCCTTGGGCCGCCCCTGGCGCAGCGATCCCCGCAACCAGCACGAGCGCTGCGACCAGCCGGCGGGCGATATCGATGCGGCAGTGGATCATGGGGTGCCCGGCGATCGTGAATCCGCGTGGTTCGACGACCTACAACTTGCGTCGCAGTCTGGCCTCGCGTAATCCGGGGTGTCAACGAGCCCACCGACTTTCTCGTAACTTCTCCAGACCCTCCCCTATCACGGAACCGCTCATGCTTCAGGTCGCGCGTCGTACCCTCGCATCCGCCCTCGTCCTCTGCGCATGGCAGTCCGTATCGGCTCAGGGCCGCGGCGGCGCCATGCCGGACAGCGTGAAGGCCAAACGCTGGGCCACCGAGAACGAGCTCCAGTCGCTCGCCACCGTTGACCGCAAGGTCATGATCCCCATGCGCGACGGCATCCACATCGCCGCCGACATCTACCACCCGAAGGACGCGTCGAAGAAGTACCCGGCGATCTGGGTCCGCACGCCGTACAACTTCAACTACTGGGACGTGACGAACGGCGTGCCGCGCGACATGACGGCCGCCGTCACGGCGATCAAGCACGGCTACGCCTACGTAGACATGCAGGAGCGCGGGCACTTCTTCTCCGAGGGCAACTACGACATCCTCGGCGCCCCCCTCTCCGATGGCGACGACGAGCTGAAGTACCTCACCTCGCGCTCCTGGTCGAACGGCAAGGTGGGCACCACGGGTTGTTCGTCCACCGCGGAGTGGCAGCCGGCCGTCGCGTCGCTCGGCAACCCCGGCTACGCCGCGATGAACGTGCAGGGCTTCGGCGCCGGCATCGGTCGGGTGGGCGGCTACTACGAGATGGGCAACTGGTATCGCGGCGGCGCGGTGCAGATGCTGTTCATCGACTGGCTGATGGGCGAGCAGAACCAGGTCCGCCCGATGTTCCCCAAGGGCACGTCCCAGGCAGACCTGATCCGCGCGTCGAAGTCGTTCGACCTCGCGCAGCACGCGCCGCCGGTGGACTGGTCGCAGGCGTTCTGGACGCTCCCCGAGCAGGACATCATGAAGGCGGTGGACGGCCCGAGAGGCATCTTCGCCGACTCGATGCCGGTGCCGACCGGCGGCGCAATGATCCGTCGCGCGCCCAACGATCCGGCGTGGTATCGTGGTGGCCTCTGGCACGACAACATGCCCATCAACATTCCGGGCCTGTGGTTCATGTCATGGTACGACGTCTCGGTGGGACCCAACCTCGCGGCGTACAATCACGTCCGGAAGACGGCGAAGGGCGCCGGCGCGAACAACCAGTGGGCGGTGATCGCGCCCGTGGGCCACTGCGCCTACACGCGCGCGGCCGAGCACACCGTGGTGGGCGAGCGCGATATGGGTGATGCGCGGTACGACTACGCCGACCTCACCTACTCGTTCTTCGACCGGTTCCTGCGCGGCGTGAACGACCACACGCTCGATACCATCCCGAAGGTGCGGTACTACACGATGGGGATGAACAAGTGGCAGGCGTCGGACTCGTGGCCGCCGAAGAATGCCACGCCCATGACCTTCTATCTCGGCAGCGGCGGCAACGCAAACACGCTGTCGGGCGACGGCATGCTGTCGATGAAGGCGCCGGCGACCGATACGCCGGACCACTTCAGCTACGACCCGCTCCACCCGGTCAACTCGTACGGCGGCAACGTCTGCTGCCAGGGCAACGCGGTGGTGCCCGGCTCGATGGACCAGCGGAAGATGGAGGCGCGACCCGACGTGCTCGTGTTCACGAGTGAGGCGTTCAAGGAAGGCACGGAGCTGAGCGGACCCATCACGCCCACGCTGTACGTCTCGTCCGACGCGAAGGACACGGACTTCACCGTGAAGGTGATCGACGTCTATCCCGACGGTACGGCATACAACCTCGACGAATCCATCCAGCGGATGCGCTACCGCAACGGCTACGACAAGCCGCTCGCCTGGATGGAGGCCGGCAAGGTGTACAAGGTCGCCCTGCAGCCGTTGAACACGAGCAACTGGTTCGCGCCGGGCCACAAGCTGCGCATCGAGGTGTCGAGCAGCAACTTCCCGCGCTTCGACCGCAACCTGAACACCGGCGGGAACAACTACAGCGAGACGAAGACGGTCGTCGCGCACAATGTCATTCACCACTCCGCGCAGTATCCGTCGTCGCTGATGGTGACGGTCGTGAAGGGCCAGCAGCCGATCGTCCCGTAGCCGCGCACAATCCTTCCGACTGGAGCTCGTCCGCATGTCCGCTGTCCGCACCCACGTCTTTCGTTTCCTGGCCGTTGCCGTGCTCGGGGCGAGCACTTCGTCGCTCCCCATCGCCGCGCAATCGCCGGCGCGCGGCGGTCCGCGGTTCGAGATCTCCTTCAGCGCGGCAGCGCACGCCGAGGCGATCACGGGCCGCGTCTACCTGGCGATCAGCCGCACGACCGATGCGCAGCGTGACCCCATCCAGCAGACCGGCGAGACGGGCGTGCCACTCTTTGGCGTGAACGTCGCGAACCTCGCGGCGGGCCGCGCCGCCGTGATCGACGCGACGACGTTCGGCTTTCCGGCGCGCAGCCTGTCCGACATTCCGGCCGGCGAGTACTGGGTGCAGCCATTCGTGAACGTCTACACGAAGTTCGCGCGCGCCGACGGCCACACGGTGTGGCTGCACATGGACCAGTGGGAAGGCCAGAACTGGAGGCGCTCGCCTGGCAACATCTATGGCGACCCGGTGAAGATCGCCTTCGACCCGCGATCCTCGAGGCCCATTCGACTCGTGGCCGACAAGGTGATCCCGCCCGTCGTCGTTCCGGCCGAGACGGAGAACGTGAAGCGGATCAGGATCCAGAGCAGCATCCTCACGAAATGGTGGGGTCATCCCATCTACCTCGGCGCCACCGTGCTGCTGCCGAAGGACTACGACAAGCATCCCGACGCGAAGTATCCCATTGTCTACAATGAAGGGCACTTCTCGCTGCGGGCTCCGAGCGTGGGATCGACGCCGTACTGGAACGCGGACGGCACGCCGCGCATGATCGTCGTGACGCTCCAGCATCCGTCGCCCTACTACGACGATTCGTATGGAGTGAATTCGCAGAACAACGGTCCGTACGGGGACGCGATCATGCAGGAGCTCATCCCCGCCGTGGAGTCGAGGTTTCGCGCCATCGGCCAGCCGTGGGCGCGCCTGCTCACCGGGGGATCGACGGGCGGATGGATCTCCCTCGCCAAGCAGGTGATGTATCCGGACTTCTATGGCGGCGTGTGGTCATTGTGCCCGGACGGCGTGGACTTCCGCTACCACCAGATCGTCAACGTCTACGCCGACACCAACTCCTACTGGTTCGATCGCGGATGGATGAAGATCGACCGGCCCACGCAGCGGAAGCCCGACGGCAACATCACCGCGATGATGAAGGACGAGAACTGGTACGAGCTCGTCTCCGGCGACCACTCGCGATCGGGTGGCCAGTGGGACATCTGGGAGGCGACGTTCGGCCCGGTCGGCACGGACGGGTATCCGCAGCGCATCTGGGACAAGCGGACCGGCGTCATCGACAAGCAGGTGGCAGAGTACTGGAAGCAGCACTACGACCTGCGCCACATCCTCGAGACCAACTGGGCGACACTCGGCCCCAAGGTGGCGAACAAGATCAACGTCTACGTGGGCGACGCGGATTCGTACTACCTCAACATGGGTGTGCACCTGCTGGACAACTATCTCCGGACCACCACGTCACCGAAGTGGTCGGGCGAAATCGTGTTCCAGCCGATGGCGCCACACTGCTGGGGTCCTCCCATGCAGGAGCTCATGGGCAAGATGGCCGCGCAAATGGACAAGACCGCGCCCGCCGGCGCCGACTTGCGGAGCTGGCGCTACTGATCGATGCCCTGTCATCCTGAGCGCAGCAGCTCCCTGTCATCCTGAGCGCAGCAGCTCCCTGTCATCCTGAGCGCAGCAGCTCCCTG
>JBDTYL010000326.1:0-2361 GCA_040005695.1 bacterium
CAGTTCGGAAATCCGGTGACCATGCCAGAGAAGCCCAAGCCGGCGCCGCCACCGGGACTGCCTGCCGCGACGGTGCGCGCACCGTAGGGGATTGCGGGGTGGCACGCGGCTCGCGGGTCTGGTTGGTGGACACGCGCGTGGCGGTGCCACACTATTGGCGCGTGGCCTGTACGTCTCCCTACGCCAACGAGGTGAGCACGATGATCCACAGGACGAACCGACGGCTGATGGCACTTGCCTGCGCGCTGGCGGGTGTCGCGACCCTGCAGGGATGCGCGATGGCGACGGGGCAGTACGTGGCGCAGCGCAACCCGGCGACCAATCGCAGCCTCGTGAACAACTACGACCAGTATGGGCGCCCCATCACGCACCAGCGATCGGTGAACCGCACGATGACGGTGGTGCGCGCCAACGGCGGCGTGCTCGACTACCGGTACTACTGAACTGCATCTGGGAATAGCCAAACGCCGGCTGCGAAAGCGGCCGGCGTTTGCTCTCGTGACGCCGCTTACCGTCACCAGCAGATCCTTCGCTACGCTCAGGATGACAACGGGATGCGTGATGACCAGCAGATCCTCCGCTGCGCTCAGGATGACAAGCGGATCACATCAAGAGCGACTCGAAGAGGTTCAGCGCGCGTGGATCGCCGCTCTGGCCGAGCCAGAACAGTGCGCGGCTGCGAACGCGTCGGTTGCTGTTTGTGCGCGCGACGTCGAGCAGCGCAGGAACCCCTTCCTGATGCGGGAGCTGGGACAGGACGAACACGGCGTGCTGTTTCAGGTCCATCGCGTCGTCGCGGCCGTCGTCGCCGTCGTCGTCCAGGACGTCGCCGTGCGCGCCGCCGAGACGCGCGGCGGCGAACCGTGACAGCCAGAACGACGCATCCTGCCGCGTGCCTCGGGAGCGTGTGGCCGAGTCGCGCGCGATGGCGAGCAGGGCAGGCCACACGATGCTGCTGTCGGCGAGGGCGGCGGGCATGAGGGCATTCGCGCCGGGACCGCCGTTTCCGTGCGCGGCGATGGAGAGCATGAACTGCGCGGCTTCATGGGCTGGCACCGCGCCGAAATCGCGCCCATCGTGCGACCTGAGAGTGCCGACCCACGTTTCCACGCGATCGACTGCGCCGTCGCGGAGCGAGAGCCGCACCTGCACGGGGCCGGCGACACACGGGGCGTCCTCGCGACTGCCGGACATCTCGCCGCGAAACGAGCTACCGATGCGCATGAAGTGCAGGCCGTCGCTGCAGACGCCGGGCCGCGCGGCAAAGTGAAACACCACCAGGCCGTCGCGCGCGGCCGTCACCCGGCCAGCCAGGCTCTGCGCAGCGAGTGGTGCAACGATCGCCACGAGTGCGAACACGCCCATTGCGATGGCCGAACAGCGGGCGCTCACTTCAGCACCAGGTCCGCGATGAGCTTCGTCACGCGCGGATCGTGCTTCTGCGCGAGCCAGAACAGCGCGCGGCCGCGCATGCGGCTGTCCGCGTCGTCGCGTGCGATGTGCATGAGGGCATCGGTCGCACTCTCGTCCTGGCGCTGCGACAGTACGAAGATCGCGTGCTCCCGCAGCGACGCTTCGCTGGCGGAGCGATACACGGACACGAGATCGGCCGTGGAGGTGGAAGCCCGCTGGCCCGACCAGAACAGCGCCTTCTTGCGCAGCGCGAGGGACTCACCTGCATCCGACGCGCGCTGCAGGAGCCACGCGCCGCCAGCGGCACGCTCGCCACTCATTGCCTGGAACACCGACTCCTTCAGTACATCGTGATTCAGGCGCGCGTAGACCGCGCGGAGGTATGCGAGCTCGGAGGGTGGTACTTCGTCGCTGTTGCCAAGCGAGAAGATGGCGTGCTTCCGGACGGCGTCATCCTCGTGCGTGTCCTCGATGACCGTGTGCAGCAGGCGGATACCGCGCGGGTCGCCGCTCTGTCCCAGCCAGAAGACGGCGTTGCGTCGCGTGCCCATCGGCCCGCTTCGCGCGAGTTGCATGAGGGCGGGAATTCCCACGTGACCGTCGAGGTGGCTCAGGGCGGCGACGGCGGCGCCACTGAGTCCCCGTTCGCTTCCGCCGTCGCGGCGATCAGCACCATCAGTCGCAAGGCGAACCAATGACGGAATAACTGTGGAATCACCCAGTAGCCCGATCCACTGCACAGCCTCGCGCCTGATGCGCTCCGTGCGTGCATTCTCGCGCACCAGTGCGAGCAGCGACGCGACCGCGGCCGGATTGTCAGCGAGCACGGCGGGCAGGAGCACCCTGTCATGCGAGCCCGTGGGCTCGAGGCGCGGCACCAGCGCGAAGAAATACTCCGATGCGGCGCGCGCATCCACTGTCCCCAGGTCCGCGACCACCGTGCCCCCG
>JBDTYL010000327.1:0-13818 GCA_040005695.1 bacterium
CCGGTGAGCAGCTTCATGTTGCTCGCCGGCATGAACAGCTTGTCGGCGTTGCGCGCGTACAGTGTTTCGCCTCTGCCGGGATCCACCACCAGCACGCCCCAGTTCGCGCTCCGGAACTCCGGCGCGTCCACCATGCCATCGATGAACTGGCGCAGTGCCGCACGCGACGGTGCGGGCGCCGACATTGCAGCTTGGTGGACGGACGGCGATGCCGTGGCGCAGCCTGCCAGGAGCGCGGCGAGCGGGATCGAACGGGCGAGACGCATGCAGCCTCTGGTCGGAATACGCGGGACGATGGACACCGCGAAAGATGCCTGGTCCCGCGCTCAGCGTCGAGGCGCGTGGCTGAGCCGCGGCATCACGCCCGCGAGCGCCTCGAGCTGTTCCTGCGTGTCCACGCTGAGGAACAGGCGCGCCGGATCGCCGTGCTCCTGCAGCAAACGCTCCGGAATGGTCATCGCACGAGGCAGCGCCTCGAACAGCGCGAGCGCGCGCCGCTCTCCCGCCGCGAGGAGTTCCATCGCGACCGAGAGTGCAGCGGGACTGTAGTACGCGCAGAGCGGCTCCACCTGCGGCGTGGATCCGTGTGCGGGCGCCACTGCCTCCGCGCCGATCTCGCCGAGTGCCCGCATGCCGCGCAGGAGCGGCGTGGTGACGAAGGGCATGTCCCAGGCGACCACGATGATCGCGGCACCGGCCGCCGCGCGCAGGGCTGTCTCGAGCCCCGCCAGCGGTCCGAGTGACGGCGCTTCATCCGCGACCACGCGATGCGCCGGAAACCAGGATGCCGCGCGGGCATCGTTGCTCACCACGACCTGTTCGTCCGTGGCGCCCCGCAGTGCGGCCAGTACCCGATCCGCGATGCGGATGTCGTCCACCATCGCGAGTCCCTTCGGCAGCCCGTCGAAGCGACGCGCCTCCCCGCCGGCGAGAAGCACCCCTACACACCGGCTGGTCAGATGCGGAGTCCCCGCTGCTCGGCCGCGCGATCGAGGTCGGCCGTCATGGCGCGCTCCACCAGCAGTGATGCGAGTCCGCGTTTCGGCCGCTCCTTCAGGAAGCGCCCGCAGCTGTTGCAGATCACGAGGTCGTACCCCAGCGCAGGGTTGCTGATGCGTGCCAGCCCCATCGGCGACTCCGCCGCATCGCAGCCGAGGCAGCCTGCGCGCGGCGCACGCCACTGGGCGTCGCAGCAGCCGCACACGAGCGTGCGCTGGCCGCGCTCCACAAGTGCAATGTCGGGCGCGCCGCCACAGCACGGACACACCGCGCGCGACCACGTGCGGAACGGCAATCCGCTCCCAACCTGCTCGGACGCCGCCTGCAGCATCGCGTTCGCTATCACGATTGCGACCTGACGCGCGATCCGCCGACGCACGTCACGGGGTGCGCGGTCACCCGTGAACCAGCCGCTCACGAGGTCGTCGACGTCCGGGCTCTGGTCGAGGAGCGACTGCCGCTCGGCATTCGAGACGAGACCAGCGACCTCGAAGGCGCCGAGGACCCGGAGGAAGCGCGTCGTGAGGTCGCCGCACGACCGGACCACGCGCAGCGCATCGTAGCCCACCTGGCCAGCCGCGATCCGCCGTCGCGCGGCGGCGACGTCCACGGACGGGGCGCAGTCGCGCAGGAGGTCACCCTGCACGCGCAGGACGGGCGCGAACTGCTCGCTCATCGTCGTGCGCTCGGAGGAGACGTTGCGCGGAAGGGAGACTGTCGGCACGAGGTCTTGGGACGGCGAAAAGGCGACGGGTCGTCTGCCCGTTGCCGAGGTTCGCCTACAGCACGACCGAACGCGTCGAAAGGTCACGCACGTTCGTGGCGAGGGACGACGTGGACGGTCGAGTGCTCGGCATCCTGGGCGCAGCGAATGATCTGCTTTCCGGCCCGCAAGCAGATCCTTCGCTGCGCTCAGGATGACAAGGAGGTCGTGCCGCGGAGGATGACAAGGCGTTGCCGGGCCCGCCGTACCGACTCAGGCTGGCTCGTACGTCGCGCGGAGCGTGGGATCCTCCGCCACCACCACCCGCGTGACCCGCACCGCGCCGCCGAGGGCAGCCTGCACGCGCTCGCAGATGACGCGCGCGAGATTCTCGCCTGTCGGCACCAGCCGCCCCTCCGCGAACTCTGCCACGTCGAGGTTGAGGTTCGCGTGGTCCAGCCGGTCGTGCACTTCGGACTTCAACACCTTGTCGAGGACAGAAAGGTCGACCACGAATCCGGTGATGGCGTCCACGATCCCGGTGACTGTCACGTCGCAGACGTAGCTGTGGCCGTGATAGTTGGGGCGCGCGCAGGCACCGAACGTGGCAGCGTTCCGCTCGTCGCTCCACGCGGCGATCCGGTAGCGGTGCGCCGCGGCGAAGGTTACCCGGCGTGTGAGGAAGGTGGACATGACTCAGGGATTGGCGGCAGGCTCGGGCGACGGACGGAGACGCAAGATAGGCCCGCGCGCCGCCCGCCGGGCCGATGCGATTCAGCTGGGCGTGTCCCGCTCCCCGGGGCCAGCATCCGAGCCACGCATGCCCTCGGGCGTCGGGCCGCTGGGCGGATTCCACGTCACGCCGTCTTCCATCACTTTCTGGTAGTTCGACGTGCCGGCGAGGTCGTCATCCGCGCCGTCGGCCAGGTGCGCCGATTCGTCCGTCAGCGGCACTTCCGTGTCGCCGCGCAACGCACCGCGGCGACTCGCGTTCGCCTCGACGCTTTCGTCCGCGGCCTCCGGATTGGTCGCGCGCGCCAGCGCGTCCACGACGAGGTCGTTGGCGAAGTCCTCGATGCCCAGCACGTCCGTCAGCACGTGCTCCGCGATGCGCCGCTCGCCGTCGTTGCCCACCCGGCCGCTCAGCGTGACCCTGCCATCGCGCGCATGCACGGTGATCTCGTCGATGTCGAGGGACGCCTGTGACGCGAGCTGCTCGCGCACGAGGTCGCGCAGCTCGGTGTCGTCGAGCTCCTCGATGTTGTGCATGTCCTCGAAGTCATGTGCCATGATCGCCGCCGTGCAAGGGAAGGCGGCCAGCCCGGCGACTCAGCGGTGGAAGAGGTACGACACGCCGACCGTGAACGCGGTGTGGTGCGTGTAGAACGACTTCGCCGTGGTCCCTGGCAGTACCGCGGTATTGTCCGAGGCAAGGCGATAGTAGGCGTCCGGATAGGCGAGCTTGAAAATCCGGTCGGTGATGTCGGCCCGGATCTGGAAGCGGCTGCCGGCCGGAACGAACTTCACCCCGCCGCCCATCGAGAATGCAAACCGGGTGCCGAACGCGAACCCCGACGAGTCGTCCTGCGCCTTGCTCGAGACGATGCCGCCACCGAGGCGCACCTGCGGCACCAGGCTGTGCCAGCTCCGCGCGCCCGTGAGGTTCAGCGCCAGCGCGGCATCGGCCGCGAACACCGGATTGCTCTGCGTCCCGACATGCCGGGTCGCGGCGGGCTTGAGCGGGTCGATCACGTCGCGTTCACCGGATGCCGTGAGCACCTCGAGGCTACCCGCGAGTGGACCGATGAGCCGCGCCTCGTACTGCGCGCCCATCAGCGAGCGGCTCTTGGGCGCCACGCCGGCAGGATCGTGGCGGGCACGCAAGTAGCCCCCCATCAGGGTCAGCTCCTGTCCGTACTCCAGGTCCACGTACGGACTCTTGTCCGGCTCGTGCCCTACCTGCGCCGACGCGACGCCTGCGACGAACAGCGCGGCCACCGCGCATGCCAATGCCTTCACTCGAGCGCTCATGTTCACTGGAGAAGTTGTATTTCAGCCGAGGCGCAGGTTGCGCCCGGTCATCTCGGCGGGCTGCTCGAGACCGAGCAGGCGCAGGATCGTTGGACCAACGTCGCAGAGCGCACCGCCATCCCGCAGGCCGTGCGCAGCATCGCCATCCACCACGAGGAATGGTACCGGGTTGGTCGTGTGGGCGGTGTGCGGACCGCCCGTCGCCGGATCGATCATCATCTCGCAGTTGCCGTGGTCGGCGGTCACGAGCAAGCGGGCTCCCGCGGTCTCCGCCGCCGCGATCACGCGTGCGAGGCACGCGTCCACCGTCTCCACCGCCTTGAGGATGGCGGGAATGGATCCCGTATGTCCCACCATGTCCGCGTTCGCGTAGTTGCAGAGGACGAAGTCATGCTCGCGCGCGGCAAGCGCCGCGCACAGCCCATCGGTGATGCCCACCGCGCTCATTTCCGGCGCGAGGTCGTACGTCGCCACCTTCTGGCTCGGCACGAGTCGCCGGTCTTCACCCGGAAACGGGGGCTCGATGCCCCCGTTGAAGAAGTAAGTCACATGCGCGTACTTCTCGGTTTCCGCCGTCTTCAACATCGTCAGCCCCGCGCCGGACACCACCTCCGCCACGATGTGCGCCATCGACTGCGGCGGGAACGCCACCGGACCGTCGAACGTCTGGTCGTACAGCGTCATCGTGACGACGACGACGTCGGGCCGGCGCGAGACGTCGAAGCCGTCGAACGCGGGATCGGTCAGCGCGCGCACGATCTGCCGCATGCGGTCAGACCGATAGTTGAAGCAGATCACCGCATCGCCATCGCGCATTGGTGCGACGGGAGTCCCCGCCGCATCGACAATGGTGGTGGGCGTCAGGAACTCGTCGGTCTCACCGCGGCTGTACGCTGCAGCCACCAGCGCGAGGGGGTCGCTGCTCGTCGGCCCGACGCCGTCCACCACGGCGCGGTACCACTTCTCGATGCGCTCCCACCGGTGGTCACGGTCCATGCCGAAATAACGACCACCCACGCTCGCGAGTACCGCGCGACCGCGCGACTTCGCCAGCAACTCCTCCAGGTAGCCCAGTCCGGAACGTGGCATCGTGTCGCGACCATCGAGCATGGCATGAATGGCCACCTTCGGCACCTGCTGCCGCTGGGCGAGGTCCAGCAGGGCGAGCAGATGCGTGTCGATTGCATGCACCCCTCCGGAACCAATCAGCCCCACGAGATGCAGTGTTCCGCCCTTGGCCTTCGCGCGATCACAGGCGCCGACGAACGCCGCGTTGCTGAAGAAGCTGCCGTCCGCGATGGCGTTCGAGATACGGACGAGGTCCTGCTCCACCACGCGGCCAGCGCCCAGGTTCAGGTGGCCCACTTCGCTGTTGCCGATCTGTCCGCGCGGCAGGCCCACCGCCTCGCCCGACGCCGCGAGCAGTGTCTTCGGTGCCCGCGCCCACAGACGGTCCCAGGTCGGCACATTCGCCATCGCGATCGCATTGCCTTCCTTTTCGGCACGGTACCCCCAGCCATCGAGGACGAGAAGGACGACTGGTGCGGGGCGTGACGAGGAAGCCATGCGGGAAAGGATGGTGACGGAAAAAGGGAGCGTGAGACGAGGAAATGTATCCGGGCGCGCGGCCATCGACCAAGGGATGGCTGGGCTCGGCACCGGGCTTGCCTTAGGAATGACAGACTACGTGATCCACGGCGCCCCCCGGCACATCGGATCGCGTCACGCACCTCGACTTCCTCAGTCTCCCCCATATGACCATCCCTCCCACGCTGCCCCCCGATTGGGATCCCGGCCGTCGAAAGGACGCCGCCCGGGAGCGCACCGACCGGCGCCGCACGGGTTGGCGCGAGTTCAGGCACAGCTATCCAGGCATCGTGGCCACCATGGCCATCGCCGTGGTGTTCCTCCTCGCTATCGACGGCTGGCTTGTCCGCAAGTACGTGCGCTACCGCCGCGAGACGGCCCAGCTTCGCGCCTCGATGACGGACGTGGAGCGCACCCGCACGGACGCCGTCCTCGCCCAGAGCGAGAACCGGCTCAAGATCATGGTCGAGATGTTCAAGCGGCAGGCGAAGGTGGACGCGGCGCTCCACCTCTCCGTCTCGCTCGACAGCAGCGTGATGTACCTCGAGCGCGACGGGGCGCTGTTGCGGGCGATGCCGGTCACCATCGGCCCGGAGCGCCGCGTCGGGAAGGGGGCGGACACGCTCCACATTGCCGCACCGCGCGGAAAGAGGCTGGTGGACCGGCTGCTCGAAGAGGGAACGGTCGCCGAGCTTCCCACATGGGTGTACGCGGACCGCGGGATTCCCACCGGCGAATCGCGTATCAAGGGCGCACTCGGCCCCGCCGCCATCCTCCTCGACGGCGGCACGGTCATCTACTCGCTGCCCAGTGTGGGTCCGCTCAATGACTCCTCGTACGTGCTGCCGGGCGCCATCCGCGCTCGTGCGTCCGACCTCAAGGCCATCGCACCGAATCTGAAGCCCGGTGTAGCAGTCTACTTCTACTAGCCATCGGAGACGCATGTCGAACTTCTTCCACCGCGGCGGCAGCCTGGCGTGGGGCCTGATCGGAGCAGCCCTGTTGTTGATGGGGGCGAGCACCGCGCTGTTCGCGCGCACCGCGCTCGTGCGACACGAGCGTGACGTGAGTCGCATGGTGTTCAACGACAACCTCCAGCTGCTTGAGGAAATACGGAGGAGCAGTGGCGCGCTCGAGGACAGTGTGGCGCACGTCGGCGCGATTGCCGACCCACTGGCGAGCGACAAGCCGTACATCGTGGTGAGCATCGAGGATCACCGCCTGTGGTACAAGCAGCGGGACAGCGTGCTCTTCACCGCGCCTGTGGCGACGGGCAGCGGGCGGGTGCTGGATGGCAGCGGCGAAGGCCAATGGAAGTTCGAGACGCCGCGCGGCCGGTTGGTCATCAACGCCAAGGAGGCGGATCCGGCCTGGGTGCCGCCGGACTGGCACTTCGTCGAACAGGCTCGCAAGCGAGGCCTCGGCATCGTTCGGCTGGCGCGGGGTCAGTCCATCGCGGCCAACGACGGCTCGCAGATCACGGTGAACGGCACGGACGTCGTGAAGCAGTTTCCCGACGGACACCAGGAGACCGTCGCGCCGGGCAAGGAAGGGCATGAGATCATCGCCGGCGGCAACATCGTCATCCCGCCATACGGCACCAACCAGCGCAAGTACATGGGGGTGCTCGGCACCCACCGGCTGGAAATGGGCGATGGATATGGCATCCACGGTACGGACGTTCCAGAAAGCATCGGGAAGTCGGCGAGCCACGGCTGCGTCCGCCTCCTGAATGCGGATATCGACAAGCTGTACGACATGGTGTCGGTAGGAACTCCCGTTTTCATCTACTGAGCGGAGCAGAAGCAGGCTGGGCGGGCTTCGCACCCTCGGGGTGCGGAGATCGTTTACTGACTGATCGATCAGTCAGCGCTTGTGGATGCGTTGCTGTCAGTGGGTGCCGGTCGTCTGCATAGTGGACCTCTTTTCTCCCGAGATCCGCATTCCTTTCCGTCGTCAGCACCCCAGGAGCAGTCGCCACATGGACGTCGATTTTCTGCGCGTCCCTGGTGGCGATGGTGATGCTTCCGCCGGACTGTGCATCACCGGAATGCAGGAGCGCTGTTGACTCGCGCCCGCACTCCTCGTGGCCGGCGAATTCGGCTTGTTTTTCGAGGCATTGGCGGCCTGCTCCTCGTGGTTATTGCCGCCGTCGGCGCCCTCCAGTTCCTGCGGCCTTCTTCCGTCGCCCCCAACGCCCCAATCTCGAGGCTCGCGGCGGCAGTCTCGAGTCCCACCGATTTCGTCGCAACCCCTTCGGCGGACGCGTTCGGTCCGAGCGGGAACGTCAAGCTCCGCATGGTGTTGCCCGGGCGCGCCGTGGAATTCCCGATCGACCTCGTCGGCGTGACCGACTCGGTGGGTTACCAGTGGGTACCGCTTGGTGACTCGTCGTCGGCGCAACCAGTCTTCTCGCTGACGGCGGCGCCGCCGATGGCCCCGCAGGCTCCGGGCTTCTACCACCTGGCGATCGTGCGCGGCGCCGAGCGCGAGGTGCTCGCCGAGCCGACCCTCGCGGTGATGGTCCCGTTCGATCACAAGGTTGCCGGCACCCTGAACGGCTATCACATCGGGACGTACATCGCGGAGCGGTTCGGACGCAGCGATCATGAGCGTCCTGCCGGCTTCCTTGAAGTGCGTCCCGAGAACCTCGACCTCCAGGTGACGACGCACCTCAAGCTCGCGGACTTCATCACGCACGATGAGCAGGGAGACGTCTGGCCGAAGTACGTCGTGCTCAACCCGCGCCTGCTGGACAAGCTGGAGCTCGTGTTCGCGGACCTTGGCAGTCGCGTGCGCCCCGAGCTGGTGGTGGATGTTCACTCGGGCTTCCGCACGCCGGTGCACAATGCGCGCGTACCGCGCGCGGCCAGCGACAGCCGACACCAGTACGGCGACGCGGCAGACCTGGCCATCGACGCGGACGGGGACGGACGCATCACGATGACGGACGAGCTCCTGGTGATGCTCGCGGTCGAGCGTGTCGAGGAGAAGCACCCGGACCTCGTGGGCGGCCTGGGCATGTACTACAGCCGGCGCTATCCGTCGCCCTACGTGCACATTGACGCCCGCGGTACGCGCAAGCGCTGGAAGGGCTGAGCCGGGAGTTGTCGCTGGTGGGACGGGCGCGCATACTGCGGTATGGGCGCCCGTCTCGCTTTGCCGGCCGACGCGCGCCGCGTGTGCAGGAACCGCGAGTCTTCCTTCCTTCCGTGCCATGAACGCCTACCTGCGCGACAAGATGCTGCAGAAGCTCGAGACCCTCTCGGACGAACGCGGCTACCAGATCCTGGACTACATCGACTTCCTCGAGTCCAAGTACGCCGAGCGCACCGCGACGACCGGAGCGGCAGCCGGGAATCCGCTGTCGCGATTTGCCGACGCGGTGGAGGAGAAGCTGCGGGCCGGCAAGGTGAGCGCCTCCACGATCGCCGAGACGATGGGACTCATGTCGAGGGCTGTCGGAGTGCTGAACGGCGCGGCGGCCGCCGGCAAGTCGGTGGCGAACGACCTCATGTCGGCGACGGGTCGCGTGGTGGATGCCGCCACCACGGCCGCAACGTCGGCAGGAGCGGAGAGGCCGGCAGGCGGCGACAGCGGGGCGAGCGGCACGAGTGGTGCGAGTGCAGGAGCACCGCCGGGCGCCACGGGCGGAGCAGGACCGGCATCCGGCGCGGGGCCGGGCACGGGCAACTAACCAACGTCAGGGAGCAGCTGCGTGAGTCCCACCACTCGAGGAGAGGCCCGCCGCAAGACGGCGGGTGCGAGCGCTTCCGCCCCACGGGGTCGGACGAAGGCAGCCGATCCGACGGTCGCGCCGCGCACAGGTGCGAAGCGCACCGTGATCTACTACATGAAGCAGCTGCCCGCGTACATGCGCCTGCTGGGCGGCCTGCTCATGGACCGGCGCGTCGCCACCGTGGACAAGCTCCTCGTTGCCGGCGCCATGGCGTACATCGCGATGCCAATCGACCTCATTCCCGACTTCATCCCCTTCATCGGCGAAGTGGACGACGTCTTCATCCTCGTCCTTGCCCTCCAGCGCCTCATCTCGAATGCGGGCCGGCCTGTCCTGCTGGCGCACTGGAGCGGCGCGATGGAGGACCTTGCCGATCTCAACCTGCGCGACGCACTCGCGGCCGCGGCGTTCTTCCTGCCGAAGAGCATCCGGAAGCGCCTACGCATGATCGGGCGAAGCTAGGTTCGATCATCCCGCCCGCCTGCCGGACTGCTGCGGCAGGCGGACGCACGAGGTAGGTTTTTTCGGGTCTCAACCTCGGCGAGCCATGTCTCTTCGATTCGTCCTCCTCGCGGCGTGCGCGCTGACGGCGCCCTCGCTCGCCCCTGCGCAGTCGCACCCCATCGACCGCGCGAACCTCGACACCGCCTGTGCGGCGTGCCAGGACTTCTACTCCTTCGCCAATGGCGGATGGGCGAAGCGCACGACCATTCCCGCCGCCTACTCCGGCTACGGATCGTTCAACGAAGTGAGCGACCGCAACGAGGCGCTCATTCGCACGGTGCTCGACGAGAGCGCCGCGGCCGTGCGCAACGGCACCGCGAAGGCCGGCTCGAACCAATGGAAGCTCGGCACCTTCTATCTCGCCTGCACCGACTCCTCCACCATCGAATCGATGGGTAGCGCTCCACTGCGCCCTGCGTTCGACGCGATCGACCACCTGAGCTCCACGGCCGATATCGCCGGATCGCTCGGCACGCTGACGCGCCTCGGGGCTGGCGGTATCTTCACGGTGGCACCCAGCCCCGACGCGCGGAACAGCCAGGAGATCATTGCCCACGTGGGGCAAGGCGGTCTCGGACTGCCGGCGCGCGAATACTATTTCCGCACCGACGCACGCAGCCAATCGATTCGCGATGCGTACGTGGCGCACATCACGCGCTCGCTCGTCCTCGGTGGGGAGCAGCCGGCGCAGGCGGAGGACGACGCGCGCCATGTCATGGCGCTGGAGACCGCGCTCGCGCAGCGGTCGATGTCTCGCGTCGCCATGCGCGACCCCAATGCCACGTATCACAAGATGACGCTGGCCGAGGTCCAGGCGCTGGTCCCGCACGTCGACCTCGGACGCTATCTCGGCCAGGTGGGCGCCGGTCGCGTCACGACCGTCAATGTCGCGCAACCGGACTTCCTCCGCGCCGTCGACTCGCTCCTCGTTGCCACGCCGGTGCCGCTGTGGAAGGCCTACTTCCGCTTTCACGCGATCGATAACGGCGCCGCCACGCTCAGCGCGCCGTTCCAGGCGGAGGCGTTCCGCTGGCAGCAGGTGTCGAGTGGGGCCACGGAGCAGCTGCCGCGCGCACGCCGCTGCGTCGCCGCGACCAACGGTGCGCTCGGCGAGGCGCTGTCCCAGGAGTACATCCGTCGCAACTTCTCCCCGGCGGCCAAGGCGCGCGCCGTGGCGATGGTGGCCAACCTGCAGTCGGCGCTCCGCGAGCAGATCAAGTCGCTCCCGTGGATGTCGGAACCCACGAAAGTGCAGGCGCTCGCCAAGCTCGACGCCTACGTGCGCAAGGTCGGGTATCCCGACACGTGGCGCGACTACTCGAAGCTCGTCGTCACGCCGAATGCCTACGCGGAGAACGTGCGTGCCGCGCGCGACTTCACGCGAGCGATCAACTGGGCGAAGCTCGGCAAGCCGGTGGATCGCAACGAGTGGGGCATGTCCGCGACGATCGTGAACGCGTCGTACTCGCCGAGCCAGAACGGTGTCACGCTGCCGGCCGGCATCCTGCAGCCGCCGTTCTTCGATCCGGCCGCGGACGATGCGGTGAACTACGGCGCCATTGCCTCGGCGATCGGCCACGAGATGACGCATGGCTTCGATGACCAGGGTCGTCAGTTCGATGACCATGGCAACCTCCGCGACTGGTGGACGGCTGAGGACGCCGCCAAGTACGACGCGCAGGCGAAGCTGGTGGTGGACCAGTTCAACGGCTACACCGTGGTGGACACGGCGACGCACGTGAACGGCAAGCTCACGCTCGGCGAGAACATCGCGGATCTTGGCGGCCTCAAGATCGCGTACCTGGCGATGGAAAAATCGCTGACGGCGAATGGTCGGCCCGCGCTCATCGACGGCTTCACGCCGGAGCAGCGCTTCTTCCTCGCGTGGGCCCAGGTGTGGCGCCGCAACGTGCGCCCGGAGGCGGCGCGTACGCAGGTGAATACGGACGTGCACGCACCGTCGCAGTGGCGGGTGAACGGCCCCCTCAGCAACATGCCGGAATTCCAGGCGGCGTGGGGATGCAAGGCGGGGGACACGATGGTCCGGCCGGACAGCCTGCGCGCGCGCATCTGGTAGCGGCGGGCTGAAGCGCCGGGCGTCTGGCGCGGCCAGCGTGGTCCGGTTACCATTATCCATGGCGACCACAATCCGCTCCGATTCGAAATCCTCACGGCCCGCACCTCAGACTCCTGAGAGCGGGCCGTCGCGCATTGGGCCCGTGAATGGCTCCGTCCGGGTCCGCGAGGACGTCGCGCTCACGTTCGACGACGTCCTCCTCGCACCGCGACATTCCCTGACGCATCCGAAGGATGTGTCCACCCGCTCCTGGTTCACTCGCAAGATCGAGCTGAACGTCCCGTTGGTGTCGGCGGCGATGGATACGGTGACCGAGGCCGAGATGGCCATCGCGATGGCGCGCGCCGGCGGCATCGGTGTGCTGCACAAGAACATGTCCATCGACCGCCAGGCGGCGCAGGTGGACATCGTGAAGCGCAGCGAGAGCGGGATGATCATCAACCCGTACACCCTGCCCGAGACGGCCACCCTGCGCGAGGCGGCGAGACTCATGGCGCAGTTCAAGGTGTCCGGCGTGCCCATCGTGGACAGCGACCGGCGTCTCGTGGGCATCATCACCAATCGCGACCTCCAGTTCGAGCGCAGCCTGGACCGGCCAGTGGCGGAGGCGATGACGAAGGACGGCCTCGTCACGGCGCCCGTGGGCACCACGCTCGACGAGGCTGAGCAAATCCTGGCGAAGCACCGCGTGGAGAAGCTGCCCGTCGTGGACGCCGAGCGGCGTCTCGAGGGGCTGATCACGGTGAAGGACATCCACAAGCGGCGTCAGTACCCGGGCGCCAACAAGGACCAGCACGGCCGCCTGCGCTGTGCCGCGGCCATCGGCGCGGCGGGCGATTTCCTCGCGCGGGCGAAGGCGTTGATCGATGCGGGTGTGGACGCGCTCATCATCGACACGGCGCACGGCCACGCGGACGGTGTCCTCGTGGCGACGTCGAGCGTGCGCGAGGCGTTCCCCGACATCCAGCTGGTGGTGGGCAATGTCGCGACGCGCGAGGGTGCGCGGGCGTTGGTGGAGCGCGGCGTGGACGCGGTGAAGGTGGGCGTGGGTCCGGGCTCGATTTGCACGACGCGCGTGGTGACGGGAGTGGGAGTGCCGCAGCTCACGGCGGTGTTCGACGCGGTTGAGGGAGCCGGAGACGTACCCGTCATTGCCGACGGCGGCATCAAGTACTCCGGCGACGCCGTGAAGGCCCTGGCGGCGGGCGCGTGCAGCGTGATGATGGGCTCGATGCTGGCCGGCACCGAGGAGAGCCCGGGCGAGGCATTCCTGCTCGAGGGGCGCCGGTTCAAGATGGTGCGCGGCATGGGGTCACTCTCGGCGATGCAGGACGGCAGCGCGGATCGCTACTTCCAGGAGGGAGAGCTGTCGCCGAAGAAGCTCGTGCCCGAAGGGATCGAAGGCCGCGTCCCGTACAAGGGACCCGTGGGCGACGTGCTCTTCCAGATGGTGGGTGGATTGCGCAGTGGCATGGGGTACGTGGGCTGCGGATCGATCGAGGAGCTGCGGACCGAGACGGCATTTGTGCGCATCACGGCGGCCGGGCTCCGCGAGTCACACCCGCATGACGTGACCATCACGCGCGAAGCGCCGAACTACAGCCTGTAGCGCGCGACTGCGGCGGGGTTGGCGCGGATCGCGATTTTTTCTTGCGCTCGGCGACGCACGCGCGTATTCGTATCCGATGTGAAGGCGGGACGTCGTTGACAGGCGTCCCGTTCCCGCATACACTTTTGGATGCAAGTTTTGGGAGACGCGATGCTCGTCGCCCATTCCGATGCGCGCATCCCAGTCGACACCATATCAGGGGGACTAGCCGTGGCCGGCACACTATTTCGAACGAAGTCGATCAACGACCTCCTCTCAGACGCCGGCATCGAAGGGGAGGGCGGCCTCAAGCGGACGCTCACTGCCTTCTCGCTGGTGGCGCTGGGCATCGGGGCCATCATCGGCGCGGGCCTGTTTGTGCGCACAGCCGCGGCAATTGCCGAGCGCGCAGGTCCTTCGGTAACCCTCGCGTTCATGGTGGCGGGGCTCGGTTGCGCCTTCGCCGGGCTCTGCTACGCGGAATTCGCCTCGATCATCCCGATTGCCGGCAGCGCCTACACGTATTCGTACGTGACCATGGGCGAGCTGGTCGCCTGGATCATCGGCTGGGACCTGGTGCTGGAGTACGC
>JBDTYL010000328.1:0-7048 GCA_040005695.1 bacterium
CGTTCCCGCTCGAGCTGGTGTTCAAGGCCTTCGGCTCGTACTTCATCCGCCGTCGCTTCCGCGAGCCGCTCTATCACACGGTGCTCGAGCGCTACGTGCAGCTCATCTCGCGCGAGGGAGTGACGCAGGGGATCTTCGTGGAAGGCGGGCTGACGCGCGACGGAAAGCTCCGGGTCCCGAAGGTGGGGCTCCTCGATTACGTGCTCGGCATCGGACGCGACCCGGCCTACGCCGCCCGGCTGCACGTCGTGCCGGTGGCCGTGAACTACGACCGCGTGCTGGAGGATCGGTCGCTGCTCCGCGAACTCGACGTCCAGTCCGGGGGACGCCCCGCACCGCGGCGCGCCCAGGCGGCCGAGGTGGGCAGGTACGTGATGTGGAACGCATCGCGGCTCCTGTTCCGCCGCTGGAAACGCTATGGGCGCGCCGCCGTGATGGTGGGGGCACCCGTGCCGCTCGCGCCCTGGTTCGCCGGGCATCCCGACCTCTTTTCCCTCGAGCGCCACGACCGCCTGGCAGAGGTGCAGACGCTCTGCGACGACATCCTCGCGCGTGTGGGTCGGCTGGTACCCGTCACCCCCGTTCCGCTCGTATGTGCCGCGATCCAGAGTTTCGAGTCGGACTTCATTCCGCGCTCGGCGCTCCTGGAGCGCATCGAGGAGATGCAGGGCGTCCTGCACGAGCTCAACGCGCGCGTGCTCGCGACCGACCAGGATCCGGGTGAGATATTTTCCCGCGCGTGGCGCATGCTCTCGATGCGCCGGGTGATCGCGGAAGAAGGGCAGGGGTACCTGGTGCTGCCGCGCGGGCGCCCACTCGTCAGCTACTACGCGAACAGCATCGCGCACCTGCTCGGTCCGTTCGTGGACGCGGTGCGCGCGCGCGACGCACTGCCGGCCATGGCGGGGATGCGGGTCGACGTGCGGGCGTGACGAACGACGATCCCCCGAGGTCTCCACGCGCATTCGGCTCGGGCGGCCCGACCACATCTCGCTTCACCAATGAATTGACATGCCTTGCACCGTCCCATAAGATGCGCGCTTCCGGTCTGGGCGACACCACGCAGCTCCCGCCCTCGCTTCTCCCCTGACCTCGCGATGCCTTGCGACAACGCGTGCCCCACCGAGCACTCTTCGACAGCCGCGCCAGCGTGCCTGGCCATTCGTCTCCGGCGCGCACCGGAGGCCGTCGGCGAATCAGTATCGATCGGTCGCGTTCCCAGCTCCAGCGTGTTCGAGCGGACGGCGAGAGCCTGACGCCGTGTTCCACTAAAACCCGGTACCCCTCGTCATGAAAAAGAGTCTCGTCCTCGTGCTGTTGGGGCTGTTCCTGTGCGCCCCGCAGGCATTTGCCCAGCAGAAGACCGTCACCGGCCGGGTGACAAGCGAGCAGGGGGCGCCAGTGCAGGGCGCCTCCGTCGTGATCCAGGGCACCACCACCGGCGTGGTCACCAACGTCTCCGGCAACTATTCCATCCGCGTCGCGGCCGGCCAGGTGCTGCAGTACCGCTTTCTCGGTACGGCACCGGTGGAGCGTACCGTGGGCGCGGCCAATGTCATCGACGTTACGCTGCGCCGAGTGGCCACGAACCTCGACGCCGTGGTCGTCACCGCGCTCGGCCAGACGGCGCAGGTGCGCACGCTCGGTGCCGCGCAACAGACGTTGCAGGGGTCCACGATCGCCGAAGCGCAACGCAGCAATTTCATCAATGCGCTCGAGGGCCGTGTGGCGGGCGTCACCGTGAACAGCACCTCTGGTGTACCCGGCGCCTCCACCTCCATCACCATCCGCGGCGTCAGCTCGATCAGCAGCAGCAACCAGCCGCTGTTCATCATTGATGGCCTGCCGATCGACAACAAGACCCTCAACACCTCGGTGCTCGGCTCCGACGCTCCCGGCTCGGCGACGGCATTCAACAACCGGGGAGTGGACTTCACCAATCGCGCCGCCGACATCGACCCGAACGACATCGAGTCGCTCACGGTGCTGAAGGGTCCCGAAGCGGCGTCGCTGTACGGCATCGACGCGGCGAACGGCGCCATCGTCATCACGACGAAGCGCGGCAAGGCGGGCCAGAATTCGCTCCTGTACACCAACAGCATCCGCATCCAGCACGTGCGGGGCGAGCCGCTGGTCCAGCGTACGTACCAGCCGAATGGCACCCTCTCGCTCTTCGGCGCGAACGGGAGCTACATGTACTTCGGCGCTCCCTATGCCGACACGACGACGTTCTACGACAACATCGGCGGGTTCTTCCGGACCGGAGTGGCGCAGACGCACAACCTGGCGTTCAGCGGCGGCGCGCCCGATGGGAAGATCACCTATCGCGTCGCCGGCGGCGTCGACCGGAACGAGGGCGTGATTCCCAACTCGCGCTACAACCGTATCAACCTCACCGGCGCCTCGTCCGGCCAGGTGACGAGCTGGCTCGGTGCCGACCTGTCCATGCAGTACACCAACGCCGTCAACGATCAGCCGCTCAAGGGCGACAATGGACCGCTCGTGGGGCTGCTCGTCTGGCCAGGCAACGACAACGCGGCGGACTACCTCTCGCCTGCCGGTACCCGGCGGCGGGTGACTGCGCTCGGCGGCGGGGCGGAGGTGGACAATCCGTACTTCAGCGTCAACAAGAACAACGTCAATTCCAAGAACAACCGGATCCTCACCAACCTGACCTTCACCTTCACGCCCGTATCGTGGGCGAGCCTGAAGACGCAGATCGGCTCGGACTACTACGCGAACCAGAACCTGCTCCTGCGGCACCCGGAGAGCGTCACCGGCATCAACTATGGCGGCATCCTGGATCAGGCCGACGACATCACGCGCAACCTCACGTCGCAGACCACGCTCAACATCCTGCCGCAGCACGTCGGGCAGCACTTCACGCTGAGCGGATTCGTCGGCAATTCGATCTACGACCAGGGGAGCAACGTCGACGCGCTCGTGGGCCAGAGCTTCCTCGACCCGAACTTCGTGTCGGTCAACAACACGTCGAACCGGTTCAGCCGCACGACGACGACGAAGCGCCGGCTCGTCGGCCTCTACGGACAGGCCTCGCTCGACTTCGAGCACTACCTCTACCTCAACGTCACGGGGCGCAACGACTGGACGTCCACCATCCCGCGGCCGAACAACTCGTTCTTCTATCCGGGCGTGAACGCGAGCTTCGTGTTCTCGGACGCCTTCCCCTCGCTGCAACGCTTCATGACGGGTCGGGTGCGCGCGGCATACGCCGACGCCGGCCGTGATGCCCCACCGTACGCCGATCGACCCTCGCTCCAGTACAAGTCCACGTCGTATGGCGGGTACGGATACGACTTCTGGGGACCGAATCCGAATCTCAAGCCGGAGTTCAAGAAGGAATACGAGTTCGGCACGGAGCTCTCGTTCCTCCACGATCGACTCGGCGTGGACGCGACCTACTACAAGAGCCAGACGCGCGACCAGATCGTCCAGAACATCCGCGAGAGCTACGCCACGGGGTTCATCCTGTTCAACCTGAACGGCGCCTCGACCGAGAACCACGGTGTCGAGCTCGTGCTCCGCGGCACGCCGGTGCAGCGCTCGAATTTCTCGTGGGACATCCTCGCCAACTTCGACAAGCACCACGGCCAGACGGTGAGCCTGCCGAACAACCTGCCTGAGTCGTACGTCTCCGACACCTGGCTGTACGGCAATGTCCGCAACGGCACCGAGCCCGGGCTGTCCACGGAGTCGCTGACCGGACTGTTCTACATCCGGAACAAGGATGGCAAGCTGATCATCGATCCCACCACGGGCCTGCCAATCCGCTCGAACACCTTCATCGACGCCGGCTACGATCGCACGCCCAAGTACACCGTCGGCCTCAGCAACACCGTCCGCTATGGCCCCTTCACGCTGGATGCCCTCGTCAACTTCCGGCACGGCGGCGCCATCTTCAACGCGACGCAGTCCTTCCTCTACAACCACGGGCTCTCCACCGAGTCGCTCGACCGGAACACGCCGCGGATCATTCCCGGGGTGCTCCGCGACGGCAAGGAGAACAGCGGCAGTGCAACGCCGAACAACATCGTCATCGTGCCGGCTGTCCAGACCTCGTACTACTCCAGCGCGAGCGAGGAGCTCTTCATCGAGCGCGACATCAACTGGGTGTGGCTCCGGAACGCGACGGTGAGTTACGTCCTGCCGCAGCGCGTTGCGCGGAACGCCTCCGTGTTCGTCACGGGGACGGATCTCTTCATCCGCACCAACTACACCGGCCTCGATCCGATGACCAACGGCAACTCGGCCGCGGTCGGCGGGTCGGGCGCGGTCGGGATCGATTGGGGCAACTTCCCCACGCCCCGTGGATTCAACTTCGGCTTCCGGGTGGGTTTTTGACGCGCGCCGCGCCCGAGGCTCACACAACCCATCCGACTCCTACCGTACAGTGAACAGTCGATGACAAAGCAATCTGCCGCACTCCTTGCCGGCGTCCTGATGCTCGCGAGCGCGTGCAACACGGACAAGTTTCTCGACGTCAACACGAATCCCAACGCACCACAGTTGGTGACGGCCAACCTGTACCTGCCACCGATGGAGCACTGGCTCGTCACGTCGCCACTCTACGACGGCCGGTACATCGGGCGCTACGCGCAGGAGTACATGCTGCCCACGACCGGCACGCCGACGACGTGGTCCCGCATGGGCTACGATCCCACGAGCGATAACGGCGCCCAGCAATGGCGCGACGTGTACTGGTCGTTCGGGCAGAACCTTGCCGACATGATGACGAAGGCCCAGGCGGAGCAGCGATGGGACATCCTCGGCGTGGGCCAGGTCCTGCGCGCCTGGGGCTGGCAGGTGCTCGTTGACGAGCATGGCCCGATCATCATCAAGCAGGCGTTCGACCAGACGCGCTCCACGTTCGACTACGACACCGAGCAGTATGCCTACTTCGTGGTGGACAGCCTCCTGAACGAAGCGGTCAAGAACCTCAAGCGCACCGATGGGGCGGTGGACCAGACGTACCTCGCCAAGGGCGACTATCTCTACAACGGCGACCGCACGAAGTGGATGAAATTCGCGTACGGTCTCCTCGCGATCAACCACAATCACTATTCGAACAAGGCGGCGTACAATCCCACGCAGGTCATCGCGTACGTGGACAGCTCGTTCGTGAGCAGCGCGGACAACGCCATCTGGACGTTCTCGCAGAAGGACCCCAACCTCAGCGACTACAATTTCCTCGGCCAGAGCCGCGGCAACTTCCCGTCGTACCGGCAGACGCAGTTTGTGCTGAATCTCATGAACGGCACCGACTTCGGCGGGGTCGTTGATCCGCGGTTGACTCGCATGCTCTCGTCTTCGCCCGATGGCCAGTACCGGGGCATGGATCCGAACATCCCGGGTGGCGGGGCCTACACCGCCCTGACCGCCCCGAACAATTTCTACGGGTTCCCCGCGGCCACGCGTCCCACCCCGAACTCCGGTCGGTACCTGTTCGACGACAAGGTGACCATTCCGGTCATGACGTACGCCCAGCTCCAGTTCGTGAAGGCCGAGGCCGCGTATCGCAAGGGCGACAAGGCGACGGCGCTCACGGCCTACCAGGCCGCGGTCTCGGCGCACATCGACTTTGTGAACTCGAAGGTGGCGTTGAACGGTGACACGAGCGAGCACCTGATCACGTCAGCCGAGAAGGCGGCGTTCCTCGCCAACCCGCTCATCGTGCCCCCGGCGGCGGGGCTGACGCTGTCGCACATCATGTCGCAGAAGTACATCGCGCAGTGGGGCTGGGCGCACAACGAACTCTGGCTGGACTTGCGCCGCTACCATTACACGGACATCGATCCGGCCAGCGGCAAGCAGGTATTCATCGGCTTCGCCATACCCACGAACCTGTATCCCGACAATAACGGCCTGCCCGTGTACCGGATCCGCCCGCGCTACAACTCGGAGTACATCTGGAACATCGCGGCGCTCGACGCGATCAATGCGCGCGATCCGGCCTATCACACCGTCCCGCTCTGGATCATTCAACCGTAACCGAGACATGAAAAGCTTTCGACCGATTGCGGCGCTCCTCGGTGTCGTGCTGCTGGCATCGTGCGACAAGAACGCCGCGCAGACTATCTCCGCGCCGATCGCCGGGTCGGCGGTCAAGTTCTTCAACTTCGGCGTCGGCAGCCCGAGTGTGAACTTCTACGCCAACGACCAGAAGCTGTCCGCGGTCTCCTCCACGTCGTGCAGCAGCGCGGTCAACGGCGCCACGACCGACACGACCTGCCTCACCGGCGGGAAGGAATCCAAATCCGGCACGGCCTATGGCTCAGCCGCCATCGGCGGAGGGCTGTACGCCTCCGCGGCACCAGGCGCGTACACGCTGTCGGCGCGAATCACGACGGCCGTGGACAGCGGCGTCGCCATTGCGAGCACGCCGGCAACACTCGCTGACGGCAAGTTCTACTCGTATTACCTGAGCGGGCCCTACAGCAGTTCCGCGAAGTCGGTAGCCGCCTTCATGGTCGAGGATCCCATCCCGACCGTCGACTACCGGGGCGCCTATGTCCGGTTCGTCAACGCGAGCTCGAACTCGCAGCCAATGGTCCTCACCGCCACGGATCCGACGAGCGGACTGGAAGCGGTGGTCAGCACCGTGGTGTCCTACAAGTCCGCGAGTGCCTTCGTGCTCATCCCGCCCGGCATCTTCGACCTCAAGACCTATGTGGCCGGATCCGCCACGAGCGTGATTTCGCGCACCGGGGTGTCGTTCAGCGCGGGCCGCGTGTACACGGTCTCCGCGTACGGCGACATCACGGCCACGACCGGGGCGGCAAAGCCGGCGCTGGACAACACGGCGAACCGGTAGCCTCGACCGGCGCAGGGGGCCGCCTTGACCCAACCGCCCGTCCCCACTTAGCTTACGAGTCTGTTCCGTGCCGTCTCGTTCGGAGGCGATCCACGTATGAAGCAGGACGACGAACATCATCAGGTTGAATGCCGACGATTAACCAGTTGGTCCGGCAGTCTCGCCGCGACCTCGCCAAGAAGGAAAAGGCGCCGGCGCTGAAGGCGAACCCGCAGA
>JBDTYL010000329.1:0-7065 GCA_040005695.1 bacterium
TGAAGCGATCCGCCCACCGGCGCCACGCATCGAGCGACGTCTTCACCTCGCCGGGCAGGCTCGGCACGATGAGGTATTCGTGGCCGAGCAATGCCGCGGTGTCGAGGCTCCGATCCCAGTCCTTGAGGATCGTCTCGGCCTCCATGTGCGCCGACGGCGCGCGCAGTCCCTCGCGATCGAGCGTGGCGCGCACCTGCTGCGGCGTGCGGCCGAAGTTCTGGAACGACCAGAGCAGTTCCACATCCGTGTAGCCGATCGCCCGCACCGCGGCCATCGTGGCTTCCGGGTTCGCGCGCATGGAGTTGCGCACCGAGTAGAGCTCGAGCCCGATGTGCTCGAGCGGCGGCGCGGCGCGCAGTCGCCCCGGGATCGCTATGGCAGCGGCGGCGGCGCCGAGCGTGCCGATGAACGTCCGTCGTTTCATGATGGGCTCCCGGATACAAGGGGTGAGTTGACGGTCGCGCGACTCAGGCCGGCGAGTGCGACCGACTGTTGGTGAGGTTCCCGATCCATCCGCCAAGCGCGCCGGTGACCACGGAGCTGAGCGTTCCCGCCACGAGTACGAGCGCGGTGACGTCTCCCAGCGCGTACGACACGATGATGCCGATGAGCGCGCAGATCCCGCCCGCCTCGGCGCCGCCCCTCGCGGCGCCGCGCATCGAGTCCTTCCCCGCCAGGTGCGCGTAGATCACGCCAGCCACGAGCGAGATACCCATGCCGCCCACCGCGAACATCCGCGCGACGGCAGGGTTGCTGTGCCCCACGAGGACCATCGCGAGCTGCAACACCGTTCCTGCAATGGCCGCCTGCTTGATCGCGCGGTGGTTCACCAGGGAGCGCTCCCGGAGTCGAGGAGAGTACGGGCGGCCAGTGACGCAACGCTAACGCCGCCGGGCTCCTGCCGCCACATTTGCGGTCACTTCCCCCTATTCGCCTTGCATGAAAGAAAGCACACGCGTCCTCGTCGCACTCGGCGCCGCCATCACCTGTGGTGTGGTCATCGGATGGACGCAGAATGCGCCGCTCGCCCACGCCGCTGACCTCATCGCACCCATCGGCACGTTGTGGGTGAACGCCATTCGCATGACGGTGATACCGCTGGTGGTGTCGCTTCTCGTCACCGGAGTCGCGTCGGCGTCCGACGTGCGGTCGATCGGCCGCATCGGCGGGCGCACACTGCTCGTCTTCTTCCTGCTGCTGGCGAGTGTCGCGACGCTCATGATTCCGCTGGCGGCGCTGGTCTTCTCCCGGATGCCGCTGGGCATGGCCGGCCACGCTGCGCTGCCCGAGGGAGCGGCCGAGGCGGCAAGCCAGCTCGCGTCCGGCGGGCAGCAGCAGACGGCCGCCGCGTGGCTCACGTCGCTCGTGCCTTCGAATCCCATCGCCGCCGCAGCCAGCGGCGCGATGGTCCCGTTGATCGTGTTCACGCTCATCTTCGCGCTGGCGATAACGCAAGGTCCGCCAGGCGCGCGCGCGCTGCTGCTCGAGTTCTTTCGCGCCCTCGCGGCCGCCATGCTCGTCATGGTGCGATGGGTGGTGCTGCTGGCGCCCATCGGCGTGTTCGCGCTCGTGCTGCCGCTGGCTTCGCACGTCGGGCCCGGACTCGCTGGTGCGATCGGCTTCTACATCGCCGCCTATTCGCTCGGCTGCCTGCTCGTCATCGCGCTGCTCAACCCGGTCGTCGCGGTATTCGCGGGCATTCCGATAAGCCGATTCGCCCGGGCCGCGCTGCCGTCCCAGCTCATCGCATTCAGCAGCAGCTCGTCGATCGCGTCACTCCCCGCCCTCATCGAGAGCGCGGAGACCGGCCTGGGACTGCCGAAGCGGGTGACGGGGTTCGTCCTGCCCCTCGCGGTGTCGACGTTCAAGATCGCGGCGCCGGTGTCGTGGACAGTCGGTGCGCTGTTCGTCGGGACGTTCTACGGCGTGCCACTGCATGCGCGCGAGCTGGTGACCATCGCGTTCGCGACCGTCTTCCTCGCGTTCGGCGTCCCGGGCATTCCGCGCGGCGCGTTCATCATGCTCACGCCGCTCTTCGCAGCGATCGGGCTGCCGGTGGAGGGCATCGGCATCCTCATCGCGGTGGATGCCCTGCCCGACCTCTTCGCGACAATGCTGAACGTGACGGGCGATCTCGCGGCGACGGCCATCGTGGCGCGCGGCACGACGGATTCGTCCTGATCGTCACTGCCGACGCAACCTGTTTGCGCACTGCTCAGCCACAACGACAAGGACTGAAACGCGGATCACGCAGATGCGGCGGATAACAGCTGATCGAGCATTGGAGGACTCGCCATTATTCCGTCGTTTCGCGTGAGCGGCGACATCAAAGCAGCCGGACGATTTTAGCCCGCCCAGGGCGAGTGGGCGACGACGTGCCGCCGACCCGCGCGTCCCGTGGCGGATGGCAACCCGCCTCGTCGCCACCGCGCTCCAGCTCGCACGCATGCGTGAGCCAGCGTGACGCTTGCCGCTCGTTTCCCAGTCGGGCATACGCGCGCGCAATGTAGCGCGCACCCGATGCCGCGCTGTCTGCGTGCAACTGCAACGCGCGCTCGAACGCAGCCACCGATTCACGAAAGCGATGCGCGCGGTAGAACGCCTGCCCCTGCGCAAACCATTGCGCTCCATTGGCCGGCTCGGCGCTCGCGACGACCGCGTTCGTCTGCGGTGCCGACGTCATCAGCGCCAGCACCGCGCACAGCATCACGGGTTTCATGGAAACGGACGCGGCCTGGGCCATGGCCACGGCCACGGGTTGAAGGAGTCGCTGCCCGCCAGCCCACGAACGGCGGCCTCACGGACCGTGGGATCACTGGAAGACAACAGTTGCGTGAGGGTCTCCTCCGAGCGGCCACCCGACTTGATCAGCGCGCGCACCAGCGCCTTGCCCACCTTGCTGCCCTTCTCTGTCTTGAGGGCGTCGCGGATCGCATCCAGCACCGCGGGATCGCCAATCTGGCCAAGCGCCCATGCCGCCTTGAGCCGCGTGTCCTCGCTCTCGTCGCGCAGGGCCTTGAGCAGGCCAGGCGGAGCCTTCTCGCCGCTCGTGCGCAGCTCACCCAGCGCCCAGGCCGCCGTGCCGCGGACGCGCGAGCTGTGATCGTCGCCCGCCACGGTGCCCAGTACCTCTACCGCGGTGCGATCGCGCATCTCCGCCAGCGCCCATGCCGCCGTCTCGCGCACGTTGTCGTCCGCGTCACGCCGCACGGCCGACGTCAGCGCCGCCACACCCGCGGCTCCCCGCGTGTTGCCGAGTGCCCAGGCGACCATCTCGCGCACGCGCGCATCGGGCTCCTTCGCGAGCGTCGTCGCCAGCACGGCGGCGGCTTCGCGCGCGTCCTTCTGCCCCAGCGCCCACGCCGCGACGCGGCGCACGGAGGGCGAGTCGTCCTGCTGGAGCACACGCATCAGCGCCGCGACGGTGCTCACCGAGTCGATGCGCCCCGCCGCCACGACCGCCGCGACGCGCACCTTTTCGTCGGCGTCCCGGAACAGGCCCACGATGTCACCCAGTGCGCGCCCGTCGTCGATACGACCGAGCGCCCATGCGGCGTTCGCGCGCACGCTCGGCGTGGCGTCGTGCAATGCCGTGATGAGCGGCGAAACGGCGTTCGCCGGTGCGATCATGCCGAGGCCGAAGGCCGCGATCTCCCGCATCGATGCGTCGCCTGACGACAACCGCGTGACGAGGGCGGCGGCGATCGGCACCTCGTTCCGCTGGCCGCCGAGCAGGCGGATGGACAGCTCGCGCACGCATCCGTCGGGCGACGCGAGCGCGTCGAGCAGGCGCGCGACGTCCTCCGCAGGGAGCGCGGAGCTTCCGCCGTCGCGGCCGCGCAACGGCGATGACGTGGCGAGCGGTGTGTACGGCGCATCGCTCCAGTCGCTCCACCCGTAATTGCGCACGGACTGCGCGGCGAGCGCGCAGATCATCGGCGGCGCGCCGTGCGCCGCCGTCAGCAGTGCCGTCACGTCGAGCGGTGCATCCATGCCACCCGCGCCGCGCACCGAGGCCGTTGCCTCATGCGCTCCACTCAGGGAGACGAGCACCGCCGCTCCCATCACTCCAAAGAACCGATGCATCATGACTCCGTGTGTTGTGCCCATCGCGAATTGACCGTGGGCGAGGGTGAAAAATCAGCACTTCGCTGCCTGAGAATGGGCGCTCGACCGCCGCGCCCATTCACTGTTCGATCAGGGGAAGGGTCGCGGTTGCGGCCAGGGCCACGGCCACGGACCCGTGGCACGCCCGCCGGCAAGCGCGTGCACGGCCATGGCCTTCACGCGCGGGTCCGGCGACTCCAGCAGTCCGCGCAGCGCGTTCACGGACTGCTCGCCGAGCACGGCGACGGCGCGGATGAGTGCGAGCTGCACGTCCTTGTCCTGCTCCACCTTGAGCGCCGACTCGATCGCGGGAGCCGCAGACGGATCCTCGATGGTGAACAGCGCCCAGGCCGCCACCGTTCGAACGTGCGCATCCTTGTCGCCGAGCATCGCGACGAGCGCCTTCGGTGCGCGCTTCGGTGAGATGCTGCCGATGGCCCAGACGGCGCGCGTGCGCACATCAGCAGCGGCGTCGGCGAGTGCCGCAGTCAGCCCGTCAACCGCAGACTCATCGTCGCGGTTGCCCAGCGCCCAGGCCGCCGTGGCGCGGACACGTTCGTTCGCGTCGCTCTTGAGCGCAGACAGCAGCGCCGGCACGGCGGCCGAGCCGCTGTCGCCGTCGCCGAGTGCCCATGCCGCCATCTCGCGCACCTTCCAGTCGGTGTCGCGGCGAACGGCCTCGGACAGCGCGTCCATGGCCACCGGCGTGTCGGCATACTCCTGGAGACCCCACGCCGCGATGCGGCGCAGCGACGCACTGGTGTCGCTCTTGAGGACATGCGCCAGCAGCACGGGGCGATCATCCGACGCGCCCTTCGATCCTTTTGCTCCCTTCGGGCCCTTCGACCCCTTGGCGTTCCCGTCGAGGCCGAGGGACTGCACCACCGACGACGCGACACGTGCGCCGAATTCCTTGCCTGCCTTCGCGATCGCGCTCAGCGCCACGTCGGCATTGTCGCTGGACGCGGCACTCGAACTTGCACTCGCACTCGCCTCGGCGACGCCCTGCGCGGTGGACTGCGACATCGACGTCACCGTCGAGATGCGAGACGACTTCTCGTAGCGCAGCGACGTCACGCCGCGCACGCCGGAATCGGGATAGGCCGGAGCGCGCAGGCGCGCCGGGATCGGCTGGTCGCGCGGGATGGGATCGGCCAGCGGCACCGCCATCGGCGTGGAAATGTCGCGCGTATCGGGACGCGCAGCGGTCACGGTGGCCGCGTCAGCCGTGCGTGACACAGGCGCGATGGCGCCCACGGTGATCGCGATGAGCGCGAGCGACCCGATCAGCGCCGCGGACTGGCGCCTGCTCGGCGTCGAGTGCTGCAGTTGCGGATCGAGGATGGCGAGCATGCGTCCTTCGAACTCCTTGCGGCGCGCCATCGCGAGCGCCACGAGGGGAGTGGAGTCGCCACGCACCGACGTCACGATGTCGAGCAGGTGCTCGGCATAATCCGTCGCGCGCGTCCCGCAGGCGAGCGCGAGGTCGTCGCACGCGCGTTCGCTCTCGGAGCGCAGGCGCTTCGCCGCGGTCCAGACGAGCGGATGAAACCAGTACACAGCACAGGCGAGGCGGCCGAGCGTGTGGCCAATGAGGTCGTGACGACGCACGTGCGCGAGCTCGTGGAGCAGCACGGCGCGGCGGCGGTCCAGGGTCCATCCGTCGGACTCGGCGGGCAGGACGACCGTGGGCGCGAGGATGCCGCAGGCGAACGGCATCTTCGCCTCCTCGCTGCGCAACAGGCGCGGCGCGTCCTCGAGGCCGATGCGGTCTGCGATCTCGAACAGCGGATTGAGCCAGTCGCTCGACTCGAGTGGGCGCGCGCCACGCACGATGCGACGCACGGACATGCCGGCCCAGGCGAGCGTGAGGATGATGCCGAGCAGCACGACGCCCCAGATGGACAGCGCGAGCGTGACGGGGCTCATGCTGGCGATGGACTCGAGGAGCGGGCCGCGGGTGGGCGGTGCAGGTATGGTCGACGTCGCCGGCGTCGGTGGCGACGCGGAAAAGTCGATGACCGACGTGCCGTTGACGACGCGTGCGTTCTGCGCGCCATCACGTGGCGACTGACGCGGTGTCGTGGAGATCTCGGGTGCGTGCGGCGCCGCGGGCAGCACGGCGAGACGAATGGGCGACCACCCTGTGAGCGCGGGCACCAGGAGCAGCGTGCCAAGCGCGACGAGCCACACGAGGTGGCGCGCTGTCGCGGATGCACGCTGCATCGCCATCGTGATGCCGAGTGCCGCGACGAGAATGATCGTCGCCTTGGCGAGGAGCAGGAGGAGCGGGAAGTTCCAGCCGGGAAGCGTGCCGATACCGGCGAGTGCAGGGGTGGTCATGGCTACCGTCCGCTCTGGCGCGCGCGGCGGATCGTGTCGCGCAGCCGCTTGATGTCGGCGTCCTTCATGTCCACGTCGGACATGCGGAGCAGCGCGGTGACGGCCTGTTCCGGCGAACCGGCGAAGTACGTGCGAACCACGTGGGCGAGCACATCGTCTCGCGCCTCCTCGGTGTCCTGCGCCGGATAGTAGACGTAGCGCGGCCCGTCTTCCTTATAACGGATGAGGTCCTTCTCGCCGAGGATGCGCAGGACCGATCGGACGGCCGAGTACGTCGGGGGATCCGGCAATTCCGCCATGATCTCTGCGACGGTGGCTTCGGCGCGCCGGTGGAGGATGTCCATGACCTGCCGCTCGCGGCGGGAGAGGGCACGGGCTTCGGACTTTGCGGTCATGGCAGCCTGGTGGAAAGGGTTCTGCTGATTTTTCAACTGTGCTGATAATTCAACAATCGGCAGCCGATGTCAAGGGCGAACGTTCGTGCCGCGCGCCCCGTAGGTTCGTGGATGATCATTTCTGCCATGGCCGCCGCGCTGCTGGCGATCGCCCTGCAGCAACCGAGCGCCGCGGCTCCAGCTGTCGCGGTCACTGGCGTCACGATCGTCGATCCGTCCG
>JBDTYL010000330.1:0-8054 GCA_040005695.1 bacterium
GACAGCAGTCACCCTGAGCGCAGCGAAGGGTCTGCGTTACGTCACCCTGAGCGAAGCGAAGGGTCTGTTGTTTCGATGGCGACATTCACTAACCCCTGACCGACAAGGCAATGCAGCTCTTTGATACGATCGCGTCGATGGGTCACGAGCAGCTCGTGATCTGCAACGACTCCTCTGCTGGTTATCGCGGCATCATCGCCATCCACAGCACCACGCTCGGGCCGGCCCTCGGCGGCACGCGGTTCTGGCAGTACGCCAGCGACGATGAGGCGATCGTCGACGCCCTCCGGCTCGCGCGCGGCATGACCTACAAGAACGCCGTGGCCGGCCTCAACCTCGGCGGCGGCAAGTCGGTGATCATCGGCGACAACAAGACCACCGACCGCGAGATGATCTTCCGCGCGCACGGCCGGTTCGTCGAGTCGCTCGGCGGACGCTACATCACGGCGGAGGACGTCGGCACCAGCACCGCCGACATGGACTTCGTGCACATGGAGACGAAGAACGTCTCCGGCCTCGCCGGCCGTTCCGGCGACCCGTCGCCCGTCACGGCGCACGGTGTCTTCCGCGCCATCCAGGCGTCGGCGAAGGAGCGGTGGGGCTCGGACGACCTCAGCACGAAGACCGTCTCCGTGCAGGGCGCGGGGCATGTGGGCTACTACCTCGCCAAGGAGCTGCACGAGGCGGGCGCCAAGATCGTCGTCACCGACATCGACGCCGAACGCGTGAAGCAGGTCGTGACGGAGTTCGGTGCGCGCGCCGTGACGCCCGACGAGATCTACGGCGTGCAAGCCGACATCTTCGCGCCCTGCGCCCTCGGCGGCATCATCAATGACAAGACCATTCCGAAGCTCAAGTGCGAGATCGTGGCGGGCGCGGCGAACAACGTGCTCCTCGAGGAGCGGCACGGCGTCGTACTGGAGGAGAAGGGGATTCTCTACGCCCCCGACTACGTCGCAAACGCCGGCGGCGTGATCAACGTGTACTCCGAGCTCGCCGGCTGGAGCTCGGCGCGCTCCTTCCGCAAGGCGGACGAGATCTACGACACCATCCTCAAGGTGTTCGCCATCGCGAAGCAGGACAACGTGCCGACGTACGTCGCCGCGGACCGCCTGGCCGAGCAGCGCATCAAGGCCGTGGGGAGCATGGTGCGGACGTGGCCGCAGTGGCCGAACAAATAGGACGAGAGGGCGTCCAGGATCTTTCTTCCGGCATCCATGACTGACCAAACCATCCTCATCGCCAGTGATCACGCCGGTTTCGAGCTGAAGGGAAAGCTCGAAGCGGAACTGAAGGCGCTCGGCTACGCCGTCGAGGACCTCGGGCCGGGGTCCGACGCGAGCATCGACTACGCGGACTTCGCGCATCCGCTCGCGAAGCGCGTGTCCGAGGGCGAGAACGCGCGCGGCGTGCTGCTGTGCGGCACGGGACTCGGCATGTCGTACACGGCGAACCGGTATCCGCACGTGCGGGCGGCGGTGGCGTGGACGCCGGAGATCGCCGCGCTCGCACGGGAGCACAACGATGCAAACGTCCTCGTGCTTCCGGCCCGGTTTGTCGGCGAGGAGGAAGGGCGCGCCATCCTGAAGGCGTGGCTCGATACGCCGTTCGCCGGTGGTCGGCATGCGCGGCGGGTGGCGAAGATCGAGCGCGAACAGCCCTGACATCGAGGGCTGCCGCGGGCGGCTGTCGCAAGACGAACGGAGCGGACGGCACCTGCGCCCTGGGCCGACGCGCCTTGACGGCTCATCTGGCTTGAACGAGAGCGAGCTCAGCGCCTTCGGATGTAGAGGGTGCCTTTCGTGCGCCTCATTCCAAATTTGGAATGAGCGGCCGCAACGCCACCACAACCCGAGCGGTGGCTGACGCCTCAACACCCATCGGCCGCCACGGCTTTCAACGTCGTCGAAGCGGACACGCTCGCCCCGGCGTCCTGCCGTCTCCAATCCAGTCTGGAACGCAGTCCCTCGCGCCTCCACCGCGGGCAAACTATGTTCGTCCGCTTAACAGACCCGGACGCGCTTGCGACGCCATTCCCGAACCCGCTCATGACCAGGTCACCAACGCAGGCCGCATACACGCCGAAGCCCGAGCACAAGTTCACCTTCGGCCTCTGGACCGTCGGGAACCCGGGCCGCGATCCGTTCGGCGACGCCGTGCGCCCCGTGATCTCGCCGGTGCGCATCGTCCAGACGCTCGGCGAGCTTGGCGCCTACGGCGTGAACTTCCACGACAACGACCTCATCCCGCGCGATGCGACCACGGCCGAGCGCGAGAAGATCGTCCGCGACTTCAAGGCGGCGCTGAAGGAGAGTGGCATGAAGGTCCCCATGGCCACCACCAACCTCTTCGGCGATCCCGTCTTCCGCGACGGCGCGTTCACGAGCAACGACGCCGCCGTGCGTCGCTACGCACTGCAGAAGACGATGCGAGCCATGGATCTCGGGGCTGAGTTCGGGGCGGAGACGTACGTGTTCTGGGGCGGCCGCGAAGGCGTGGAAACCAATGCCGCGAAGGACGCCCGCGAAGCCATGAAGTGGTTCCGTGACGCGATCAACTTCCTCTGCGAGTACAACATCGCACAGGGATACGACTACAAGCTCGCGATCGAGCCCAAACCCAACGAGCCGCGCGGCGACATCTTCCTGCCCACCATCGGTCACGCGCTCGCCTTCATCTACACGCTCGACCATCCGGACATGGTGGGCCTCAACCCCGAGATCGCGCACGACACCATGGCGGGCCTCGACTTCGCCCACGGCGTCGCGCAGGCCATCGAGGCAGGGAAGCTCTTCCACATCGACCTCAACGCGCAGAAGCCCGGTCGCTATGACCAGGACCACCGCTTCGGCAGCGAAGACCTGAAGCAGGCGTTCTTCCTTGTGAAGCTGCTCGAGCAGTCCGGCTACACGGGCATGAAGCACTTCGACAGCCACGCCTACCGCACCGAGGACGAAGCCGGCGTGTGGGACTTTGCGGCGGGCAGCATGCGCACCTACCTCATCCTCAGGGAGAAGGTCGCCGCATTCCACGCCGACAAGGAGATCGCGCAGTTGCTCGCGGCGCTCGCCGCGCGCGGCGCGGCGCCCGGCAACCGCATCAGCTACCTGCACGATGCGCAGAAGATCAGGGACGAGACGTTCGACCTCGAGGCGATGCGCGCGAAGGGCTACGCGTACGAACGGCTCGACCAGCTCACCGTCGAGATCCTGCTCGGAGTGCGTTGACGGTGGCTGAGCCGGTCTTCCTCGGCATCGATGTCGGGACGAGCGGCGTGAGGGCGATCCTCGTGTCCGCGAGCGGCGACGTGACCGCCACGGCCACGACGCCCCTCGCACTCTCCACGCCGCAGCCGGGTTGGGCAGAGCAGGACCCCGCCGCGTGGTGGGACGCGACGCTCGCGTCGATTCAAGCCGTGCGTCGCGCGCGTCCCGACTCCCCGATCGCCGCGGTGGGCGTGTCGGGCCAGATGCATTCGTCGGTGTTCCTCGATCGCGCCGGCGCGGTGATCCGCCCCGCGCTGCTCTGGTGCGACGGACGCACCACGGCCGAGTGCGCGAAGATCACGGAGCGCGTTGGTGGCGAGGCGCGGCTGCGCGACCTTGCGTGCAACCCCGCGCTCGAGGGATTCACGCTGCCGAAGATCCTGTGGCTGCGCGCCCACGAGCCCGAGGCGTACGCGCGCCTCGCGACGGTGTTGCTGCCCAAGGATTACATCCGCTTCCGCCTCACTGGCGAGCTCGCGACCGATCCATCGGATGCGTCGGCCACCCTCATGTACGACACGGCGCACTTGCGCTGGAGCGACGAAATCCTCGCGGCGGTGGGCGTCTCCAAGTCCATCGTGCCCACCGTGGGCGGCTCCGCCGAGGTGCTCGGTCACGTCACGGCCGAGGCGGCGGTGGTGACGACACTCGCGGCGGGCACGCCGGTGGTGGGTGGCGGCGCCGACAATGCGTGCGGCGCCGCGGGAGTTGGCGCCATCACGCCGGGTGACGTGGTGTCGAGCTGGGGGACCTCCGGCACGGTGCTCGCGCCAATGACCGAGCCGCGCGTGGATCCGCTGCTGCGCGCGCACACGTTCTGTCACGTGGCGCCCGGTATGTGGTACATGATGGGCGTGGTGCTCTCGGCGGGCGGCGCCTTCACGTGGTACAAGGACCAGCTCGCGCGCGAGCTCACCGACTCGCGCACGGCCGCCGCGCTGCTCGACGAGGAAGCGGCGAGTATTCCGCCTGGAGCGGGCGGCGTCACGTTCCTGCCGTACCTCCAGGGCGAACGCACACCGCACCGCGACGCCACTGCACGCGGCGCCTTCCTCGGCCTCAGCCTCGCGCACACGCGGGCGCACATGACGCGCGCCGTGCTCGAGGGCGTGTGCTTCGCGCTGCGCGATTCGCTCACGATCCTGCAGGAGCTCGGGCTGTCGCCCAGCCACCTGCTGCTCACTGGTGGCGGCGCGAAGAGCGCGTTCCTGCGGCGGCTGCAGGCGGAGGTGTTCGGGCTTCCCGTGAGCATCGTGAATCGCGAGGAGGGTCCTGCATACGGAGCGGCGCTGCTGGCGGCCGTCGGTGCCGGCGCGTTCCCGGACCTGGCGAGCGCCGCGCGGGCCACGCTCACGCGCGCGCCACAGGAGCATTCGGAGCCACGCGCGCATCACGCGTACGATGAGCCATACCGCCGGTTCCGTGACAGCGTTGCGGCGTCGCACCCGACGTGAACGCGCACCGCCTGTTGCCCTTGCTCATCCTGCCGGTGCTCGCCGCGTGCGACATGCACCAGCGCACGGATGCCGAGCGTGCCGCGGCGGACCCGCACTTCGACTGGTTCCAGTACGAAGGCCACGATTCCGTCTACACGAACCACCCGGCCGGCGCCGACGAATACCACAATCCCATCCTCGCCGGCTTCTATCCGGATCCGAGCATGGTGCGCGTCGGCGACGACTACTATCTCGTCGTCTCGAGCTTCGCGTACTTCCCCGGCGTGCCGATCTTTCACAGTCGCGATCTCGTGCACTGGACGCAGATCGGCAGCGTGTTGAACCGTCCGTCGCAGCTCGATCTCGACAGCGCCGGCGTGTCGCGCGGCATCTTTGCCCCGGCCATCCGGTATCACGCCGGCACGTTCTACATGATCACCACGCTCGTCGATCGCGGTGGCAACTTCTTCGTCACGGCGAAAGATCCTGCCGGCCCGTGGTCGGATCCAGTATGGCTCAAGGGCATCGATGGCATCGACCCGTCGTTCTTCTTCGACGACGACGGCAAGGGCTATGTCGTGAACAACGGACCGCCGGAGGGCACGCCGCTCTACGAGGGTCACCGCGCGATCTGGCTCCAGGAGTTCGACGTCGCGTCGCGGAAGATGGTCGGCAACCGCAAGCTCATCGTGAACGGCGGCGTGGACCTCACCAGGCATCCCGCCTGGATCGAGGCGCCGCACATCTTCCGTCGCAACGGCACCTACTACCTCATCTGCGCGGAGGGCGGTACGGCGGACCAGCATTCCGAAGTCGTGTTCCGGAGCGATGCCGTGTGGGGGCCGTACGAGCCGTCCCCCGCGAATCCGATCCTCACCCAGCGCCATCTCGATCCCGCGCGACCCGACGCCATCGCCACCGCGGGCCACGCCGACTTCGTCGAGACGCAGAATGGGGAATGGTGGGCCGTCTTCCTCGCCACGCGCGACTACTCCAACCGCGAGTACAACACCGGACGCGAGACCTTCCTGCTGCCCGTCACCTGGGCGAATGGCTGGCCGACGATCCTCGCGGGCAACGCGACGATTCCGTACGTCCACCGGCGGCCCACGCTGCCGCCGCAACCCCTGCCCGCCGTGCCGACGAGCGGCAACTTCACGGTGCGCGACGAGTTCTCCGGACCAACGCTCGCACCGTACTGGCAGCTGATGCGCACGCCGCACGATTCCTGGTATGACTTGGCGGACGGGGCGCTCACCATCCACGCGCGGCCATACGGACTCGGGCCCAACACGCCGCAGCCCTCCGTCATCCTCCGCCGACAACAGCACATGGTCGGCTCGGCAACCACCGCCATGCGCTACGCGCCCTCGCGCGACGGCGACAAGGCCGGCCTGGTCGCGTTCCAGAACGAGGACGATTACTACTTCCTCGCCGTGGCGCGCGTGCGCGGAACGGATGTCGTACAGCTGGAGAAACATGCCGGCGCGCCAACCGGCCCGATGGGCACCGTGATCGCCTCCGCGCCACTTGCCGCGGCGCGCACGGGTGCGGTGGAGCTTCGCATCCAGGCGCGCGGCCCGCGCTACGATTTCTCGTATGCCGAGCGGCCCGGCGTCTGGACTCTCCTCGCCGGCGACGTGGACGGTGTGATCCTGAGCACGCGGTTCGCCGGCGGATTCGTGGGCACCATGTTCGGCCTGTACGCCGTAGCCGCCCCGACGCCGGGCGACCCGGATCACCGCCGGTAGCGCGCGCGCGGGAGTCATTATTGCCCACCCAGCGTACACAAGCACGGGTCGCCGTTGTGCCCGCGAGTGCCC
Source organism: bacterium (assembly GCA_040005695.1). Lineage (GTDB taxonomy): Bacteria > Gemmatimonadota > Gemmatimonadetes > Gemmatimonadales > Gemmatimonadaceae > AG11. The sequence continues at coordinate 6,526 of JBDTYL010000330.1, forward strand.
GGCTCCATTTTCCAGTGCCCGCACGACTGTCGATCGCTTTCCCAGGAAGAAGAAACCGCCCGTGCCCGAGCTCGCCTTTCGCGATGGCATCATGGACCGGATACGCATGCGCGAGCCGCGGTTCGACGAGCGTGCGTACCTGTTCGTGCTCGGTGCCCTCGAGTTCTGCCAGCAGCGGCTGCCGGAGCGCCGCCATATCTCCGGCCGCGAGCTCGCCCTTTCCTGCCGGGACCTCGCTCTCGAGCGCTTTGGCGTGATGGCCGGCATGGTCCTCGAGCACTGGGGAATCCGCGCCTCCTCCGACATCGGCGACATCGTCTTCACCCTCGTGGACCTCGAGCTCCTCATGAGCCAGCCCACCGACACCCGCGACGAGTTTGCCGACGTGTTCGACTTCGGCCAGGCCTTCGAGCGCGACTATCCGTGGTGCGCCCAGTTCGCCTGAACCCGCGCATCGCCTGAACGGGTTGATCCCGGTAACCGATGCCGCGGGCTCCGCTGCCGCGGATGCGGGCGCCATCGCGGCGGGCATACCCTCGCGCGCACTCATGCAGCGCGCCGCCGCCGCCGCGGCTGCCGAGATCGCGGCGCGATTCGCGGACCGCATCGCCGACGGCGTGGTCGTCGCCACGGGGCCCGGCAACAACGGCGGGGACGGCTGGGTCATCGCGCACGCGCTCCATGCCGTCGGCATCGCCGTGCGCGTGGTGGAGTGTGCGCCGGCGCGCGCCGCCGACGCAAAGGCCGAACGTGCCCAGGCCATCCAGTCCGGCGTGCCGTTCACGAGCGACGCGGCATCCCTCCCCACCGGCGGCGAGCGCATCGTGGTGGACGCCCTCCTCGGCACCGGCTTCACGGCGACGGAGCCGCTGCGCGGCGAGGTCGCTGATGCCGTCGCCGGGATGCAGGCGTTGTCGGAGCGCGGCCGCGTGATCGTCGCCGTGGACGTCCCCACCGGCCTCGATGCCACCACCGGACTGCACGTCGGCGCGCCCGCCTGCGCGCTCACACTCACCTTCGGCACCGTGAAGCGCGGCCAGCTCGTCGCGCGCGACCGCTGCGGCGTGATCGTCGCGCTCGACATCGGCCTGGGTCTCCATGCCGAGCGCGCGACGCAAGCCTGCCTCGCGACGCCGGCGTGGTTTCGCGATGCATTGCCACCCATCGCCGCGGACGCGAACAAGGGCACGCGACGCAAGATCGCGATCATCGGCGGCGCGCCGGGCATGGGCGGCGCGGCCATCCTCGCGGCGCGCGCGGCGCTGCGCAGCGGAGCAGGGATGGTGAAGTGCGCGGTGGCGCCGGAGTCGCTGCCCGCGCTGCAGGAAGCCGAACCCGCGGCGCTCTCCACTGCGTGGCCGACGGACGATGCGTCATTCGTCGCGGAAATCGGCCGCTGGGCGGACGCGATACTCGTTGGGCCGGGCCTCGGAAAGGACGGCGCGCGCGCGATGGTCGAGCGCGTGCTGCGCATGTTCGACGGTCCCGTCGTGCTCGATGCCGATGCCCTCAATGCGTTCGCGGACGAC
>JBDTYL010000331.1:0-3266 GCA_040005695.1 bacterium
AGCCATATGATCACGATGATCCACATCCGCCGGCCGCCGACAACTGGTTCACTAGCCGCTGCAGTGCCCCTTGCCCAACTTGCATTCGCGAGTCCGACGACTCGAATCATGACGACGCCGCCCCCAACGGATGTGTGGTGAATGACGGATCCCGTGAACACCTATGGACAGCCCCTCGGCGCGCCGATTTCGGGATGGACGCCGCGTCCGCTGCCGGTGCACGTGCACCTGCCGGGCCGCTACTGCCGCGTCGAGCCGCTCGACGTCGCGCGCCATGCCGACGACCTCTACGCGGCCTATGCGGAGGCCCCGGACGAACGGGATTGGACCTACCTGTTCACGAACAAGCCCACCGACCGTGCTGCGTTTGGCGAATGGGTGTCGATGGTGTCGAAGGTGGCCGATCCGCTGCAGTTCGCCATCGTGGACGCCGTGTCAGGCAAGGCGCTGGGCACCGCGGCGCTCATGCGCATCGATCCCCAGCACGGCGTGATCGAGATCGGCGGCATCACGTACTCGCGTCGCCTGCAGAAGCATCGCGCCGGGACGGAAGCCATGTACCTGCTCATGCGCCATGCGTTCGACGACCTTGGCTATCGGCGCTACGAGTGGAAGTGCGACAGTCGGAATGAGCGATCCATCGTCGCCGCCAAGCGGTACGGCTTCACCTTCGAGGGCATCTTCCGGGAAGTGATCGTCTACAAGGGCCGCAACCGCGACACCGCGTGGTTCTCCATCATCGATTCCGAATGGCCCGGCGTGAAGGCGGCCTTCGAGCGCTGGCTGTCCGAGGACAACTTCGATGCCGCCGGGCGCCAGAAACGATCGCTCGGCAGCCTCCGCGGCGCCTGATCAGCGAGGCCAGCGCCCAGCTGCTGGTGTGACCCCGTGATGCGGGTGGGGCGCTAGACCGCCACCCCCGCGATCCGTTCCGCGTGCAGTTCCTCCACCGCACGCACCCGCGCGGCTTCGTCGAACGCGTGCTCGCTGCGGGCGACCACGAGCGTCGCTGCGCCGTTGCCGATCAGGTTGGTGATCGCACGGGCCTCGCTCATGAATCGATCGACGCCGAGCACGATGGCGACTCCCTCCACCGGCACCACGCGCATGGCGGACAGCGTGCTCGCCAGTACGATGAATCCGGAGCCCGTGACGCCCGCCGCACCCTTCGACGTCAGCATCAGCACGGCCAGGACGCTCAGTTGCTGCGCCAGCGAGAGGTGCACCCCGAACGCCTGCGCGATGAACAACGTCGCCATCGACAGGTAGATCGACGTCCCATCCAGATTGAACGAATAGCCTGCCGGAATGACGAGTCCGACGACCGATCGCGCACATCCGTAGCGCTCCAGTTTCTCCAGCATCAGTGGCAGCGCCGCCTCGCTGGAGGACGTGCCCAGCACGATGAGGATTTCCTCACGGATGAACTTGAGGTACTGCCAGAGCGAGAAGCCGTACGCCCGGAGGATCAGGTTGAGCACGACGAAGATGAACAGCGCCATGGTGACATAGACATCGAGCATCAGGCGCCCGAGCGGCAGCAGCGCCTGTACGCCGAACGCACCGATGGTGTAGGCCATCGCGCCGAACGCGCCGATGGGCGCCACCTTCATCACGATGTCGACGATCTTGAAGATCACCTGGCTCAGCTTCTCGAGCAGCTCCGTGAGCGACGCGCCGCGCTCGCCGAGCGAGGCGAGCGCGATCCCGAACAGCACGGCAAAAAAGACCACCTGGAGCACATCTCCCTTCGCGAAGGCGTCGACCGCGCTCGAGGGGACGATGTGGGTGAAGAACTCCAGATAGCTCATCTCCTTGCCCTGCGCCGCATACTTGCTCACGTCGCCCTTGGCGAGCGCGCCCACGTCGAGCCCCACGCCCGGCTTGGTGATGTTCACGACCGCGAGCCCGATGCCGAGCGCGATCGTGCTGACGATCTCGAAGTAGAGCAACGCCTTCCCGCCCACTCGGCCCACCTTCTTCAGGTCGCTCATGTTCGCGATGCCGAGCACGATCGTGAGGAAGATGACCGGTGCGATCACCATCTTCACGAGATTCACGAAGGTGTCGCCGAGCGGTCGCATGGCGCGACCGGCATCTGGCGCCACCAGCCCGAGCAGCACGCCCAGGCTGATGGCGACGAGCACCTGAACGGTCAGGTTCTTGTAGAGACGACGCCTCATGCGTGCCGCGGATCGAGTGAATCGTGCGGCAATTCTAGCGCTGCTCCGGCGTGAGAATCAGGCGCGCTTCCGTGACGCCCTCCACGGCGGGACGCGAGTATTTCACGGGAAAGAACCGGTCGTTTTTCCACAGCTCGAACAGGTCGCGGTAATGCGGGCTGTTCACGTCGCCCGACTGTCCCGGCGTGTTCGCCCCGACGGAGGCATCCCAGTCAGTGGCCTCGACGATGTACCGGAACGAGGCGCCCGACACCTGGTTGGGTCCTGCGCCGGTCGCGCCTACCGTGTTGCCATCCCCACCTCGTGGCCAGGGACCGACCTCGAACTTCGCCTTCAGTTCCGGACTGAGCGCAGCGCTCATCGGGTGCGCCAGCAGCGCGTGATGGTAGCTGCCCCACGCCCAGCCGTTCATGTCCGCGCCGTACAGCTTCGTGAGTTCCGCAACGGCACTGGTGAGGCTCGTCATCAGGATCGAGTCGCGCGCGGCCAGGGGATTCGGACCGAACTCTCCGCCCGGCGAGACGAGCCACTCGATGAGCCGATGCGTCGAGATGCCTCGAAGCATGCCGCGCGCCTGCGGCGGAATGAACACGTTCGCCACATTCGTCGACAACGCGCGGTACCACGCTTCGTAGATGCCGGCAGGAACGGACGTCTTGTCCAGCACATCGTTCCAGGCGAGCAGCGACTGGCGTGCGCGTTCGGTGGCCGCATCGGTGCTCGGGAGCGCGGCGAGCATCGGGACCAGCGACCGGGCCGGGATGGACGTGTAATCCGTCTGCAGTCGCTCCATGTCCATCATCGACACGCGGCGCCCGGAGCCAAGGACTTCGTTGATCCGCGCCCACCGATACGGGTCGGCCCAGGTCCACCCGATCGCGTTGCGGTACGGATAGTCGTTCGGCGTCAGGTTGCTGTTCGCCGTGCCGATGTAGCCTTCCGGTGGATTGTACGCATGCGGTTTCTGTATGATGGGGAGGTAGCCCGCCCAATCGAAACGGCCGTCGCCCGGCACGGGCACCAGCCCACTGGAATTCGGCCGGATGGGCGCGATGCCGACGGCCTGCCACCCGATGTTCCCCC
>JBDTYL010000332.1:0-8353 GCA_040005695.1 bacterium
TGCTGGCCGGCGTGTACACGCTGGCGTTCCTCAGTGTGATGGCGCTGTTCGCCGTGGGCAACATGATGCTGAAGAGCAAGCGTCAGCAGCTGCCGCGGGATGTGCGCGCGAGCTGGACGACGGTGTGGCTCGCGCTTGCCGGGGTGCTCACGGCGCTGGTCGGCAACCTGCTCCTCGCGCCGCAGGACGTCGCCGTGTTTGCGATCTACTACGGAGTCGCCCTCACGGTCGTCGGCGTAATGCTGATGCGCCTGAGCATCCTCCGGCTGTCGCTGCCGGTGCTGCGCTCGATCCTGGAATCGGCGCCGTTGCTGAACCGCCGGCTGCGTGCGGCCGTCGTGCGGAAGATCGAGGCGGTCGGCACGATCGGCGTGGTGTACTTCACGCGTGGCGACGCGCTCGACGTCCTCAATCGCGCGGCGCTGTACGTCCTCGAGAACGAGCAGACCACGCGCATGAAGGTGGTGCACGTCTACGGCGCGGACGGCGACATCCCGCCCGACCTCGGGAGCCAGCTCGCCACGCTCGACCGCCTCTACCCGCCGCTGCGGATCGACTTTCTCGCGGTCAAGGGCACGTTCGGACCGCAGATCATCGAACAGCTGTCACGCCATCTGGCCATCCCCAAGAACCTCATGTTCATCGGGACGCCGAGCGACCGCTTCCCGCACCGCATCGAGGAGCTCGGCGGCGTTCGCGTCATCCTCTGACGCCGTCGACTACACCGGAGGATTCGTGGCGGCCGGGGTGGCGGGCACGGGCGTCGGTGCGCATGCGCTGGCGGCAATGCGCACATCCCAACGCGGCGCGTCCGCGAGGGACAGGCGCCCCGTCTGCGCCGGCTCCGATGCGAGCAGGCGCGTGGCGATCGACTTCTGCGCCTTGGTCAGGCGCCGATTCTTCGCGACGGGGCCGCGCACGCAGGCCATCGCGCTGTCCGTGAGTGCCACCTCCCGCAGCAGCGCGAGTGTCGAGTCGGTCCACGCACTCTCGCGCCGCGGTGCGGCGGCGTACACCGTCGCTGGCACGGGCACCGTGCGGACCACCACGGGGGAGCTCAGTCGCGCGTCGAGCGCGCGGGTGAGCAGGGCATCGCCCGACGGTCCGAGCGGCGGGCCCAGGTAGCGCAGCGTCACGCGCGCCGTGTCGCCCGTCGACACCCCGAGGGTCCAGCCGAGTGACGGACCTGCCGCTGCTGGCCACGCGGCGGCGAGGGCGGTCGACACGCTGCTGCGGAGGTCCGCGAGTGCCCGCGCGGGCGTGACCACGCGCGGCGCCTGCGCATCCGACGCGGCCGTGGCTTGCAGCGCGCGGGCGTTGGGCAAGGCCACCACCGATACCGAGGGAATCACGTTCGTGGCTCGCTGGATGAGGCCGATGAGCGAATCCTCGATAGCCACCGCGCGCGCCGTGCTCCCGACGATGAGCACGCGCAGCGACAACGTGTGCCGCTCGACCGACAACTGCGACTGGACCGCGGTAGGACTGATGGCGGACACGATACGCCGCACGGCGTCGCGGGCGCGCACCTCCCACGTCACCTCGATGAGCGCCTGCCGCAGGGGAAAGAACACCGCCAGAAAGAAGATCCCCGGCACGATCACGCGCGTCGGCAGGCTGAACCGCGAGCCCATGATGTGCTGGAGCCCGCGCTGGAGTCGCGCCGCGACCTTGTCGGTGCGCGTGTCGTCGTGGTCGATGAAGCCGTGCTCCAGCGCCGCCGCATCCACCTGGTTGTACCCGATGAGGAGGAAGCTCAGGACCGACAGGACGAGAATCGCCGAGAGGTTGGCGGTGAACAGCAGCCCGGCACCGCGCGCGACCGACAGGGAACCCGTCCCCAGGCCGAAGCCCACCGTACAGAGCGGCGGGACGAGGGCGATGCCGACCGCCGTGCCGGCCGCCGCCGCCGCCGTGTCGGATCCGGGACGCACGGTCGTGTAGGCCGCCGTGAGCGCGCAGAACGCCGCCACCAGAAGGTCGAGCGCCGTCGGTGCGATGCGCGTGGAGATCTCGGCCGTGATCTCGTGGAAGGGCAACGCCAGGGTGAGCAGCGCGGAGAACCCCGTCGCGATGATGATGCTGAGCGTCACCCGCACGAACGCCCGCATGAGCAGCAACGGCGAGCCGACGGCGAATCCCATCCCCAGTTCGACGATCGGCCCCATGAGCGGCGAGACCAGCATGGCACCGATCACCACGGCCGTGCTGTTGAGCACGAGGCCGAGCGTGGCGATGCCGGCCGAGAGAGCGAGCTGGATCCAGTAGCCCGGCGCCCGGCGCGCGTTGTTCGCCAGCATCGTCACGACGGTCTCGCTTCGCCCGCCTTCGTCGATGCCGATGGCCGTCGCCGCTTCGTGCTGGACGCGCAGGGCGAGCCTGTGCAGGAGCGACATCACGGGCTCACGACCCCGAGCGCCGGTTCTTCTCGACGATGGCGACGAGGATCAGGAAGAAGGCGGTGAGGCGAACCAGGTAGTAGACGGCCGGGTCCACCCGCGCACCCACCGTGACACTCAGCAAAATGCGCTGGACAACGAGCAGGACGAACGCGGCGCTGAAGTACGCGAACAGCCGGTCGCGCGTCTGGCGCCAGAACTTGAGGAAGAACAGCGCGGCGATGGCATACGCGCCGGCCAGCACGCCCGAGACGAAGAGCGAGATCTCGGCGTTGGTCATCGGGCGTCCGACTCCCAGACCAGCCCGTACAGCAGCAGCCCCATGCCGACGAGCGAGGGCAGGGAACGCAGCACGGAGAGGTCGCGATCCGGCAGGACCTGCAGGTCGATGAAGAGGATGACGTTGTTCAGCGCGAAGCAGGCGAAACAGAGGCCGCTCCACAGCAGCAGCCGCACGCGCGACCGCTGGTACCCGCGCAGGAGCATCACCGCACAGATGAGGCTCGTCAGCGCGCACAGGGAGTACACGAAGATGCCCACGTCAGCCCTCCGTCTTCCGGATGCGGAACGCGTCCGCGAACGACCGCGCGGCGCTGGCCGGCCGGTCGTAGATCGCGCGAACGAGTGTCACGGGTTTCGAGTTGTACAGCTCCGCCAGCTCGTCGATGACCGTGCTCGTCGCGGCGTCGGGCGCGTATACATAGTCCGCGCCGCTCCGCTGCAGCAGGTGCGCCGCCGTGAGGTCGGCGAGCACGCCGGCCGCGACGTTGCTCTGCAGCCGCGCGGTCGAGACGAGCGTGGACACGTCGCGGCACTCCGGGTCGGACCGGAACGCCAGCAGCAGCGCCACGTGGTCCATCGTTGGCAGGTGCTGGTGCAGCAGCAGCCGCACCGATTCCGACAGGTCGATGTCAGCCACGTGGTGGCGCACTCCCATCGCCCTCGCCCGAGCCGTGGAGCATCGTCATGCGGCAGCCTGCTGCGGCGGTATCGACCGACCAACGCCGAGGCGGCGCATCAGGGCGGGCATCGTTGCCGCCTGGCCCACCAGCGACAGCGCCACCGTCCCCGCCGTCATGACGATGATCAGGTCGCGCCCGTCGCTGGTATCCGGCAGCGCGAGCGCCAGGACGAGCGACAGCGCCCCACGCAGGCCGCCCCACGTCATGACGGCCAGCCACGCCTTCGGCACTCGCTCCTCCGTCCGCGAGACAATGGTGCCGACGAGCCCCACGACGATTGCCCGCGCAGAGAGCGTCGCGACAGCCGCCAGCAGGATGAGGAACCAGTTCGCGAGCAGGAGCTCCAGCGACAACTGGGCACCCAGCAGGAGGAACACACCGGAGTTGAGCGCGAACGCGAGCCACTCCCAGAAGCTGTTCACGGCGCCACGCGTATTCGCCGTCATGGGGTGATGGCGTCCCGCGTTCCCGCAGGCCACGCCTGCCGCCACCGTGGCGATGACGCCCGAGCAGTGCAGCTGCTCCGCCACGATGAACGACCCATAGGCGGCGATGGTCGTGAGCGTGATCTCGATGGCGGCATCGTCCACGCGCGTGCGGACGTGCGAGACGCCCCACCCGATGATCCCGCCGAGCACCGCGCCGCCGACCGCGATGCGCACGAAGCTGATGGCGAGTGAACCCGCCGACGTCGCCTCACCCGCGAAGAACGCCAGCATGAGCGTGAGGAACACGATGGACGTCCCATCGTTCAGCAGGCTCTCGGACTCCACGAGCACGTGCAGCCGCCGCGGCGCGCCGAGCTGCCGGAACAGCGCGGTGACGGCAACAGGATCCGTGGCCGCGATGACCCCACCGAAGAGGAACGCCGTCTGCCACGTGAGGTGCCCCCCGGTGAGGATCGCCGCGCCGAACAACAAGGTCGCTGTCAGGGCGATCGCGATGGCGACGCCCGGCACCGCCATCAGCGAGATGGTCCAGGAATTCTCGCGCAGCTCGCGGACTTCGAGGTGGTAGGCGGCTTCGAAGAGCAGGCCCGGCAGGAAGACCTCGAACAGCAGGTCGCGCGTGAGGTGCGGCAGGGATGCCAGGTGCATCGCGCCGAGCGCGATACCGGCCAGCAGCAGCGACGTCGTGTACGGCACGCGCAGCCGTCGCGAGGCGATCGCGACGACCGTTGCAATGCAGTACAGAAGGATGATGCCCGCCGACGCCGTCACAGCTCCCTCCTCTCGAAGCAGCCGTAATGTAACGCGGCGCGGAGCGACCGACGCCGCGGCGCAACGTCAGGGCGACGACCTGCCGCCCGCGCCGCGATTCCCGAGGATCTTCACGAAGGACCGTCCCCGCAACTCCTCCACGGAGAGCCCCGTCATGGCAACGGCATCCTCCTCCGTGATGGCGCCTGAATTCACGCCGCGCAGGAAGAAGTTGAGCAGCCCCTGGCCGGTTGCCGCGTCGTCGAACACGTCGCCCACGAGCGTCGCCTGCGCGGCCTTGCCCACGAAGTTCGACAGGCGCGCCGCCGCGGCGTCGATGCCGTCGAGGAAGAAGGCGTACAGCGCCGTATAGCGCGTCACGAGCTGCGCCGGGTGCAGGTCCCAGCCTTGGTAGAAGCCCCCCACGAGCGAGTGCAGGATGTCGTCGAAGTGCAGCTTCCACGCGCCATGCACGCTGGCCCGGTTCGCCGCCACCTGCTGCGCCGTCAGCGTCTCTCCGGCCATGGCGCGATGCAGCGGCACCGGCATCACCGTCGTGGATCCGTCGCTCAGCCACACGCCCGTACCCGCGAACGACACCTGCATCACGTGCTTCGCGAAGTCGCAGGCGGGATGGCGCATGCGCTGATGCGCGGCCGTGATGTTCACGCCGGCGGTGTAGTCGTACGTACCGAAATGTGCGCCGGTGAGCCGTCCGCCCGACACCGCGGGGATGCGCGGCAGCAGCGAGCGACCCTCGGCGTCGAGCAAAATCTGCGGGGTCTCCACCATCGCCTCGAACTTCAGCACGCCGTCCGGGAGTCCCAGTGTCCGCTCCAGGCGCGCCAGCTCCGCCACGATGAACTCCACCTGCTCGATGATCACGATCTTCGGCACCGTGACGACGAAGTGCTCCGGCAATCCCCCGGCTCGACGCACGAGTTCCGTGAGCACGAGCTCGAGGGTGCGGGTGGAGCGCGCACGCAGCTCCTCGTTGAGCGGCTTGATGCGGAGGCCGATGAACGGCGGCAGCGTCCCCTGCGCCATGCCGGTGGCCAGCGCTTCCGCCACCGTGCGACAATGGCCGTCTTCCTCCGCGTCGGGACGGTTGCCGTAGCCGTCCTCGAAGTCGATGCGAAAATCCTCCACCGGCTCGCGCCGCAGCTTCTCGCTCACACGCGCGTAGATCGTCTCCAGCGCGGGATGATCCGCGATGCCGAGCGCGCGGCCGAGCGTCGCGGGGTCCGGCGCGTATTCCTGCAGGGCGCGGATGGCGACGTCGCCGAGCTTGCGTGCCGCGTCCGGCCCGAACAGCTGCGCACCGCCGTAGACCGTGTGCACCGGCTGTCGAGCGCCCGCTTCTCCCGGATAGCGTGCGGCGAAGGCGAGGTTGGCCGCGCGCAGCGCGTCGGCGCTGCCGGTGTCGTGTGTCGTCATGCGTTGTAGATCATCCCGCTGCGGGTTCGGTAGCGTTCCAGCACGGCGCGCGCTTCGGGGCGGAGCACGTCGCGCACGATGGTGATGCCGCGATCCTCGAGGTACTGGTACGACGAGGGAAACACGGGCCCTTCCTCGAAATTGAGCCGAAGGGCATCCTCGCGACCGGCCCCATACACGATGCGTTTCACGCCGGCCCAGAGGGATGCGCCGAGACACATCGCGCACGGCTCGCACGACGTGAAGAGCTCGTGCGTGGGGAACCCGGGGGCGGCGAGCGTGAACGAGCCGAGGCGCTGCTGTGCCATCATGAACGCCACCATTTCGCCGTGCAGCGTGCAGTTGTTCAGGCGAACGACGCTGTTCATGCCCACCGCCACGAGACGGCCCGTGCCCGCCTCGAAGATGGCGGCGCCGAACGGGCCGCCGGTATCGCGCTCCACGTTCTCGTGCGACACGGCGATGGCGAGCCGCATCCGATCCTCGTCCGTGGGATAGATGCGCTCCCAGTCCACCGTCTGGCGGACCCAGTCCGGATAATCCACGCGCACGCTGAGGTCAGGCATGGAGCGGAAGCTAGCAAGCGCCACGGTCCGCGCGAGTATTCAATCGCGTCGTGAACGCGTTGGCTATCGGCCAGTTGACGGGGTACATGCGCTGGGTAATCTTCGCAAACCGTAGACAGGATTCACAGCATGCGAGCCGTCGGCACCAGCGTGGCACGGAAGGATGGCATCGGCAAGGCGACCGGTGCCACGAAGTACGCCGATGACCTCCACTTTCCCGGGATGCTGCACGGCCGGACCATCCGCTCCACGATCGCCCGCGGCCGCGTCACCGGCATCCGCTACGACTTCGACACCACGGGCTTCACCATCGTGGACTGGCGCGACATTCCGGCCGCGGGCCACAACATCGTGGCGCTCATCGAGGCCGACCAGCCCTTCCTCGTGGAGACCGAGGTACGGCATCTCGCCGAGCCCATCGTGCTCCTCGCGCATGCCGACAAAGAGACGCTGCTCGCCGCGCGGGTGGTCATCGCGTACGAAACGGACGAGCCCGAGTTCGACCCCGAGCACAGCGACGTCATCCTCAAGGCGCTGGCCATCGACAAGGGCAATGTGGACGCCGGCTTCCTCGAGGCGGACCTGATCGTCGAGGGCACGTACCGCACGGGCCACCAGGAGCACGTCTACATCGAGCCGAACGGTGTCATCGCGGATCCGGAGAACGGCGGCATCGCGTTGCACGGCTCCATCCAGTGCCCCTTCTATGTGGACAAGGCGCTGAAGAGCCTGATGGGCAAGGGCGCGTACATCCGCGTGGTGCAGACGGAGACCGGCGGCGGCTTTGGTGGCAAGGAAGAGTATCCGTCGATGATCGCGGGTCATGCGACGCTGCTCGCGCTCAAGTCCGGCCGGCCGGTGAAGATCGTGTACGACCGCACGGAAGACATGATCGCCACCACGAAGCGGCATCCGTCCATCGTCCGCCACCGCACCGGCGTGATGAAGGATGGGACGCTCGTCGCGATGGACGTCGACGTCGTCCTCGACGGGGGCGCGTACATCACGCTGAGCCCCGTGGTGCTTTCGCGCGGCGGCATCCACGCGGCAGGTCCGTACCGCTGCGCGAACACGCGCATCCGCGGCAAGGCGATGTTCACCAACACGCCGCCCAATGGCGCCTTTCGCGGCTTCGGCGCGCCGCAGACGCTCTTCGCCGTCGAAGCACACATGGAACGTGTTGCCGACGCACTCGGCATGGATCCGGTCGCGTTCCGCGAGCACAACGCGCTCGTGGCCGGCGACACTACCGCGACCGGGCAGGTCCTCACGGGCGACACGAGCGCGCTCGCCGTGTTGCGCGAGGCCGTGCGCCGCTCGGACTTCCACCGCAAGCGTGCGGAGTATGCCGGCACCAACCGCGGCATCGGGCTGGCGCTGTTCTATCACGGCGCGGGCTTCACCGGCTCGGGCGAGCTGCGGCTCGCGTCGAAGGCGTCACTCGAGCTCACGCCGACGGGCGTGCGGATCCTTGTGTCGAGCACGGAGATCGGGCAGGGGACGCGTACCATGCACGCGCAGATCGTGGCCGACGCACTCGGCATTCCGTACGAGCAAGTGGAAGTCGCGCAGCCCGATACGCAGCGCGTGCCGGACAGCGGGCCCACCGTGGCGTCGCGCACCTGCATGGTGGTGGGCAAGATCCTCGAGCGCTGCGCGGATGAGATGAAGGAGAAGCTCGGCGTGTTGTCGCCGGCGGAGTACTACGAGAAGTACGGCGGCATGGTGATCCTCAAGGAGCACGAGCCGCCCGCGTGGATCCAGTGGGACGACGAGACCTACAGCGGCGA
>JBDTYL010000333.1:0-21996 GCA_040005695.1 bacterium
GAAGCAGACGCCGATGTGCTGGGGATCGAGGTCGCGCAGCATGGTCCACAGGTCTTCCGCATTCTCCGGACGCTCCAGCCGGCCCAGTCGCCGGAAGCCGTCCTCTGGGGACCCTATCATCACGCGCACGCCGCCGAGCTGCCCCCGATCGGCCCTGACGCCGCAACGCCACCGCCGAGCTAGCCCGCGCCGGCGACGACACGGCCACCACGCCAATGTACGCGTAGCACTCTGCTCGCTTCCCTGGACTACGACTCACCCATCAGAAGGACGGACAATGCACACGAAGCACATTGCCTCACTCGCCCTGCTCGCGGCCGGAGCGGCCGCGACGACCGCTGCGATGCGGCCGGCCGCCCCGGCCGCGGATTCGATCACCGGCACGGTGACCTACACGGGCACGCTCCCCAAGATGAAGCCGATCGACATGGCCAAGGAGCCGACCTGCGCCGCCGACCACAAGACGCCCGTCACCACCGAGAGCGCAGTCGGAGGACCCAACAACTCCCTCGAGGACGTCGTCATCTACATCTCGGCCGGTGACAAGCCGTCCGCGCCGTCCACCCACGCCGTGCGATACGACCAGCGTGGCTGCCAGTACGTCCCGCACGTCGCCATCGTGGAAGTGAATCAGCCGATCGAGATTTCCAACCTCGACAAGACGTCGCACAACATCCATCCGCTCGCCAAGGCGAACGCGGAATGGAACAAGTCGCAGCCGCCAGGTGCGCCGCCCCTCAAGGAGAGCTTCGCCAAGGCCGAGTTCATCCCGGTCAAGTGCAATATCCACCCGTGGATGCACGGATACTTCGCGGTGCTGAATACGTCGCACGCCACGACGAGCGGGGAGGACGGCACCTTCTCGCTGAAGGGGCTTCCGGCCGGCAAGTACACCGTCACGGCATGGCATGAGCGCTTCGGTACGCAGAGCCAGGAAGTCACCATCGGCGCCGGCGCGCCGCCCAAGGTGAACTTCGTGTTCAAGGCGACCCCCTACTAGAGGCCGTCGTGGGCAAACTCTTCGCCGTCGTCGTCACGATCATCACTGTCGTCTCCGCGGCGATCTTCGCCATGCGGATCTGGTGGATGCCGCCCGACATCTCGGTGCTCGGCGCCGGCATCGACCAGCAGATGATCGAGACGATGGGCGCCACCGGGACGATGTTCGTCGGCGCACAGCTCCTGCTGGCGGCCATCGTCTGGCGCGCCGCCGACGGCAACGCGCTCCGCGCGCTCAAGGCATTTCCCGGCGGTCCGCTGCCGATGGTCGCCGCTGCCGTCCTGATCGTCGGTGCCGAGGTGCTGGTGCTCACGCTCGTCGGCAGCAAGGTCTGGGCATCCATCTACATGACGCCGCCCGAGCCGGGTTCGGTGCAGATCGACGTGCAGGCGGAGCAGTTCGCGTACTACTTTCGCTACACGGGCAAGGACGGAAAGTTCGGACCGGTCCATCCCGACAAGATCGACGAGGGCAACGATAATTTTTTCGGTCTCGATCCGGCGAACGATACCACCGCGCGCGATGACATCGTCTCCGCGTCCCTCGAGGCCCCGGTCAACACGCCGATTTCCCTCACCCTGCACGCAAAAGACGTCGGGCATTCGTTCTACGTGCCCACCTTGCGCCTCCAGCAGGATTTCGTGCCGGGAATCGTCATACCGCTGCACTTCACCGCGACGAAGACGGGCAAGTACGAACTCGTCTGCACGCAGTTATGCGGGTTGGGGCACTACAACATGCGCGCCTACGTCGAGATCGTGACGCAGGCGGAATTCGACAAGTGGCTGACGGACCACGAGAGCCAATGAGGAGCCGGCGATGAGCGAGGCAGTCCCGAGTCCGGAGGCCGGCGCGTCCCACGCGAGCCATGGTGCGACGCCTCCCGCGACGCACCATGGCCCGCCATTGGGATTCTGGCGCACGCACGTCTTCTCGCTCGACCACAAGGTCATCGGTCGCCAGTACCTCGACCTCGCGCTGGTCGCGGTCACGACCGGGATGGTCCTCTCGTGGCTGATGCGCATCCATCTCGCGTTCCCGACCGTGTCGGTGCCGGGACTGCAGCACTTGTCGCCCAATGGCGCCGCCAATGGGGTGATCAGCCCGGAGTACTACCTGTCGCTGATGACCATGCACGGCACCATCATGGTGTTCTTCGTCCTGACGACCGCGCCGTTTGCCGGATTCGGCAACTTCGTCCTGCCCATCCAGGTTGGTGCGGAGGACATGGCGTTCCCGCGCTTCAACATGATGTCGTTCTGGGTCACGGCGCTGGCGTTTCTCGTTCTCGTCGCGTCGTTCTTCGTCGCGGACGGGCCCGCGATCTCGGGCTGGACCGCCTACGCGCCATTGAGTGCCGTCGGCAAGGATGCGGGACCCGGCCAGGAGCTCGGGCAGACGCTCTGGGCCGTCTCGATCGCGATCTTCTGCGTCGGACAGTTGCTCGGGTCGCTGAACTTCATCGCCACCACCCTCGATCTGCGGACGAAGGGAATGACGCTCGCGCGGCTGCCGTACGTCACGTGGGCCTGGTTCATCACGTCCGTGATCGGCCTGATCGCCTTCTCGGTGCTGCTTCCCGCCTGCATTCTGCTCATCCTCGATCGCACGGCGGGGACGAGCTTCTTCATCCCGGGCGGACTCGTGATCAGCGACCGGCTGCAGCCACACTCCGGCGGCTCGCCGATGCTCTGGCAGCACCTGTTCTGGTTCTTCGGCCACCCCGAGGTCTACATCGCCATCCTCCCGGGGCTCGGCATCGTGTCCACGATCCTGCCCGCGATGGCGCGCAAGCCGCTCCTCGGACCACGGATCTTCATCGGGTGCATGGTCGCGATCGGCTTCCTGAGCTACATGGTGTGGGGCCATCACATGTTCCTCAGCGGAATGAATCCGCTCTCGGCGACCCTGTTCTCCGTGCCGACGCTCATCATCACGATCCCCGCGACGATCACGACGCTGCTGTGGATCGGCACGGTGTACGGCTCGCGGCTGCGGCTCACCACCGCGTCGCTCTTCTGCCTCGGCTTCCTGTCCGTCTTCGTCACGGGGGGGCTGAGCGGCTTCTTTCTCGCCCAGCCCTCCATCGACACGTACCTGCACGGGACCTACTTCGTCGTGGGACACTTCCACTTCGTGATGGGCGTCGCGTCGATGTTCGGCATCTTTGCCGGGACCTACTTCTGGTTCCCGAAGATGTACGGCCGGATGCTGAATGAGACGATCGGGAAGTGGCATTTCTGGCTGACCTTCATCGGCGTCTACTGTATCTTCATGCCGATGCACTGGCTCGGGCTTGCCGGCAACGTGCGACGGTACTCCGCCTTCACGGACGACTACATGAAGGGGATGCTGCCGCTCCACCGCTTCATCACCATCGGCGCACTCGCGACCGGGGCCGTCCAGCTCCTCTTTTTCTTCAACATCTTCTGGAGCCGGCGTCGGGGCGCGCTCGCGCCCGATAACCCCTGGGAGGCGACCTCGCTCGAGTGGACGGTCCCCTCGCCCCCCCCACATGACAACTTCGGGGGCCGTCACCCCGTCGTCTATCATGGACCCAATGAATACGGCATGGCCGGCCCCACGGGTGACTACGTGATGCAGGACTCACCCGAGCCGCTGCCGGTGCGCTGAGATGGGAATGAGCAACCTGCCCCTTCGCTCCACGCCGCGCCCTGCTGCGCACCCGACCGCACCGAGCACGGGCGTCTGGGTCGGCGTGGCAACGATCTCGATGTCGTTCGCGGCGTACACCAGCGCCCTCGTCGTCCGGCAGGGCATGGGCACCGATTGGCTGCACTTTCAGCTGCCGGCAATCCTTTACGTCAACACGATCATTCTCCTCGCGAGCAGCGTGTCGCTGGAGCTGGCCCGACGGAATCACGCGCCGGCGGGACGGGCGCAAGCGCCAGACATCGTCGTGCTGCCGGGTCCGGCCTCGCGTACGGCGTCGTGGCTCTCGGTCACGCTGCTGCTTGGCGTCCTCTTTCTCGCCGGGCAGATCGTCGCCTGGCGGCAGCTCGCAAGCCAGGGACTCTTCCTCGCGACGAATCCCAGCAGCGCCTTCTTCTACATCCTCACGGCGCTGCATGCCCTGCACCTGCTGGGGGGTCTCGGCGGACTGTTGTACGTGCAAAGGCGCCTGCGCCGGAGCGGAGCGCTCGATGTGGGGCCCGCCCTGAGCGCCGCGACCCTGTACTGGCACTTCATGGCCGTCCTGTGGGTGTTCATCATGCTGCTGCTCCTCGTTCGACTCTAGCCTGCACGTGGAGGTACGGTGATGGAGATGGAGATGCCGCACGGCGCGGCGCACTTGCCGGAACTGGAAGCGTCACCGTTCGGCGTCGAATCGAAGAAGCTGGTGATGTGGCTGTTCATCATCGCTGATGCCGTCACGTTCGGTGCGATGCTGTTCGGTTACGGGTTCCTGCGTCTGGGCAGCCCCGACTGGACAAGGCCCTTCGCGTTCGCGCCGACGATCATCAACGCGATGGTGATGACGGCTGTACTGCTCACGAGCAGCCTGACGATGCTGTTCGCCGTCGAAGCCGCGCGCGAGGAGCGCCGGGCAGCGAGCGTCCGCTGGATATGGGTCACGATTGCCCTCGGCGTCGTGTTCGCCACGCTCCACCTGCGGGAATGGTTCGGCATGTTCCACGAGGGATGGTCTCCGTCGCACAACCCGCTCGGCGGCTCCGTGCTCGTCGGCGGCACGTTCTTCGGGCTGACCGGCCTGCACCTGCTGCACGTGTTTGGCGGCATCATTGCGATGATCGTGGTCGCGACGAAGTTCGGGCGCGGCCGTCTCCGGCCAGGACACGTGGAGACCACCGGGCTGTACTGGCACTTCGTCGACCTCGTGTGGATGTTCGTGTTTCCGCTGGTCTACCTGCTCAACGCCCGCTGAGGGAAGCGCCGATGACCGACCACACGACCATCGCCTCCGACGTCCCTGCTCCGGCGAGCACCACGGTGCACGAGCGGCTGGGCCATCGAGGCCGAAATCTCCTCGTCTGGATCGCCATGCTTGGCGTCACCGTGCTCGAGGTCTCCGCCACCTACCTGCGGCCGGCAATGCCGACGCTGCTCACGGCGCTGCTCGTCCTCGCCGCCATCCAGGGGGGGCTCGGTCTCGTCTACTTCATGCACCTGCGCCACGAGCGGAAGATCCTCGGATGGGGCATGGTCGGCGCGCTCCTCTTCGTGCTCTCGATGATGAACCAGATGTGGCCGGACGCGTTGCGCGTCTTCACTCTGCGCCTTCACTGACGAATACGAGGTGCGCTGATGGTCATGCCGATGACGTTACGCGACATATTGCCCGCCATGCTCATCGTGGTCCTGCCGGCATTCCTGATCTGCACCGGGATCACGGTGCTCGCCTATCGCCGGTGGCGCGCCGACCACGGTCCCAGGTGACCGGCTGACAACGTGCGTCTGGCATGCGCGCAACCGACAACGCATGACGGATAGCGGCGACGGAACAGGCGTTGGTAAGCGCGCAGCGAACACCGCATGACGGAAAGCGGCGCACACTGCCGCCGGCCCTGAATGGCCACGTCGCGCGTGCGTTGAGCGCGCGCCTGTGTCGCTGAGCGAGTCCGCGCGACCATCCCCCCCGATCCCGGAATACTGCCGTCCGTCGGGCACAGTGTCCATGTGACCCTTCGCGCAGGCGCCGGCAAGACGACAGCGCTCAACACGATCCTCGGCCTCTCCCCGTTTGACGGCGAGCTCCGCGTGCTCGGCCGCGATCCGTGGGGTGATCGCAGCGCGCTGATGCGGGACGTCGCGTACATCGCCGACGTGGCCGTGCTGCCGAGGTGGATCAGGGTATCGCACCTGCTAACGTATGTGGCGGCCGTGCATGCTCGTTTCGATCGGGCGCGGGCGGAGGGCTTGCTCGCGAACACCACCATCTCGCGCGCCAGCAGGGTGAAGGACCTCTCGAAGGGTATGGTGACGCAGCTGCACCTCGCCATCGTGATGGCGATCGACGCGCGCCTCCTCGTGCTGGATGAGCCGACCCTCGGACTCGACATCCTCTTCCGCAAGCAGTTCTACGACTCGCTGCTCGTCGATTTCCACGAACGCAATCGTACCATTCTTCTCACGACGCACAACGTCGAGGAGATCGAGCACGTCGTCACGGACGTGATCTTTCTAGACCGGGGCCGGATCGTGTTGCGCGCATCGATGGACGAAATCGACGTGCGCCATCGGGAGGTGCGAGTGCGTCCTGAGCACGTGCCGCCAGCGCGCAGGCTCCGGCCGATCGACGAACGCGATGTCCTGGGGCAAAGCGTCATGCTCTTCGACGGTGTGGCACTCGATCAACTCGCGGACCTCGGCGATGTGCGGACGCCGAGTGTGTCGGACCTGTTCGTGGCCACGCTGCATGCCGGGGCGGTCTGATGATTCGCCATTTCGTGTGGGCGCTGAGGCGCGAGCTGTGGGAGAACCGCTGGCTCTACCTGGCGCCGCTTGGCATGGCAGGCGTGCTCGTCGCCGGATTCGGCGTGTATGCCATCAACCTGCCGTCGCACGTGGCGGCCGCCGCAACGCTCGGTGCGTCCCGGCAACGGGCCGCGCTGCTCGCACCGTATGATGTCGCCGCCGGACTGATGATGATCGCGGGGCTGTTGATCGGGAGCATCTACTGCGTGGATGCACTGCATGGTGAGCGACGCGATCGCAGCGTCCTGTTCTGGAAATCGCTGCCCGTCTCGGATCTCATGACGGTGGTCGCGAAGATCACGATTCCCGTCGTCGTGATGCCGCTCATTGTCTGGGCGTGCACCGTCGCGGTGCATCTCGCGATGCTGCTTGCCAGTACGGCGATTCTGGCGGCAGCAGGTCAGAGTGCATTGCCCGTGTGGACATCCGTGGGGCTGGCGGCCAATTCCCTCGCCCTGCTCTATCACTTGCTCGCACTGCACGGCCTGTTGACTGCGCCACTGTATGGGTGGTTGCTGCTGGTCTCGGCCTGGGCGACGCGCGCTCCGTTCGCGTGGGCAGTGCTGCCGCCGGTCGCCATCGCATTTCTCGAGCGCGTGGCGTTCGGCACGACGCACTTCGCGCATCTCATGCTCTCGCGCCTGAGCGCCGGACTGGAATCCATGCCGACGCCAGCCGGTGGTGCCCTGCTGGATTCGATGTCGCTGATGCCGCTCTCGCAATTCGTCATGAAGCCGACGCTGTGGGCGGGGTTCGCGGTCGCGGCGATGTTCGTTGCCGGCGCGGTGCGCTTACGGCGCAGCGCACTACCGCTGTAACCCTCATTCGGTAAACGCCACCCATGCGACCGAACGACACCGTGTCGCATGAGGTGACAGTCACCATGCGGGTGTGAAGACCAGCAACGGGTGGCGTCCCCCGGCACCGTGGCGACCTTGCCTCGCACCCGTCTAACGCGAACCGTAACCGCGAGCTCTGGACACCAGACCAGGGAAGGACTACAATATCGGGCCTCGGAGCGATTACAACGCCCTGGAGCTGATGGCGCCCGATAAGGTGTCCCCGGATAATCGTTCGCGACGTAGCGCTGCTACTGCGCGGAATGCGCGCTTTGATGGGATGTAAGCGCCGCCACGAACGATGGCGTGCTCGCTCGCGTCCGCCAGCGAGATTCTTCCATCCGAGGGATCATCCATGCTTACGCAACACTCCATCCCGCTCCGTCGCTTCGCGGGCGCACTGGTGCTCGCCGTCGCGGCCACCGGCTGCGAGGCCGGCACCGGGCCGGCGTCCAGCCCGCTCGCTGCGCCCGACGCGCCGTCGGCTGCGCGCAACGAAGTGGCCTTTCCCGCGACCCCGATGGTGTTCGCCTCGGGGCTGGAGTATCCGCGCGGACTGAAGTTCGGCCCCGATGGCGCGCTCTATGTGGCCGAGGCGGGTACGGCGGGACCGAACTCCACCACAGAGTCGCAGTGCCCGCAGGTGGTGCCGCCGGTTGGCCCCTATCACAATGGCGCCACCGCGCGCATCTCGCGCATTACCGCGAGCGGCGCGCGGACGACGTTCGCGTCCGGCTTCCCCTCGGCCGTCAACTCCTTCGGCGACGTGCTCGGCGTTGCCGACGTCGCGTTCGTGGAGAACAAGATGTACGCGCTCTCCTCTGGCGGTGGCTGCTCCCACGGCACGCTCGCCTCGCCCGCGGGGATCGCCCGCGTGAGCTCGACGGGTTCGTGGTCGATCATGGCCGACCTCAGCGCGTGGCAGGCGACGCATCACGTCGCGAATCCCGAACCCGACGATTTCGAGCCCGACGGCTCATGGTACGGCATGATCGCCACGGAACATGCGCTGGTGGCGGTGGAGCCGAACCACGGCGAGGTCGTCAGCGCCGATGCACGCTCCGGCGTCGTGTCGCGTATCATCGACGTCTCCGCCTCGCAGGGACACATCGTGCCGACGGTGGTCGCTGAGCGAAAGGGCGCACTCTACATCAGTAACCTGGGTACGTTCCCGAGCGCGGCCGGCGCGGAGACGATCTACCGCGTTTCCCGAAAGGGCGACATCTCCGTCGTCGCCACCGGATTCACCAAGGTGCTCGGCCTCGTCTTTGATCACTCGGGCCGGCTGTACGTCCTCGAGTCGTCGACGCTGGACGGCTACCCCGCGCCGCTCACGGGTGATGTCGTGCGCCTCGACAAGAAGGGACGCCGCACCGTGATCGTGAACCATCTCTTCCTGCCGACCGGCATCACGATCGGACCCGACGGACGCCTCTACATCTCCAACCACGGCTTCGGTCCGCCGGGGATGGGCGAGATCCTGCGCGTCGACCTGAGCGACGATGGCCGCGGCGGCGACGACATGGAACCGGGCGACGGCTGACCTGACACTTCCGCGCGCATCGGGCGCATCCTGCCCGGTGCGCGTACAGGTTATGGGGCCGGTGGTGTGTCGTCGTCGTGCAGACTGCGCGCGCACCGCACCGGGTCCGGTCCGCAGCCCGATGTCCGGATGTCCGGACGTCGCCGGAGGCGCTCACTCGCGCAGGAGCGCCGTGAACGCACGCGCTGCAGGACTTGCTGAACGTCCCACGAGCTGCAGCTCGCTCAGCTCGCGCTCGAGCGACAGGCCGCGCAATGGCACCACGACGAGACGGCCCAGGGCGAGCTGGTCCTCAGCTGCCGTCCGCGAAACGATCGCGGCGCCGAGCCCAGCGGCGACGGCCTGCTTGACCGCTTCCGTGCTGCCAAGCTGCAGCGCCACCGACAGGGTGAGGCCTCGCGCCGCGAACGCGCGCTCGGCCACCTCGCGCGTGCCCGACCCACGCTCACGGACGATCATCCGCTCGGCCGCGATCGTCGCCGGATCCACGGCGCGCCGGCGCGCGAGCGGAGAGTCCGGTGCAACGATCACCACCAGCGCGTCGGTGCGCCACGGCTGGCACTCGATCCGTGCATGTGACACCGGCCCCTCGACGAGCGCCACGTCGAGCCGGCGCTCGAGGAGCCTCCGGGCGATGTCCCGCGTGTTCGCGCTGACGACCCGCAGTGTCACGGCCGGGTGCTCCGCGCCGAAGCGCGCCAGGATGGGGGACAGCATGTAGGTCGCGATAGTCGTGCTGGCCCCCACGCGAAGCGTTCCCCCTTCCATTCCACGCAGTGTCCGCAGCTCCTCCTCTGCGGCAGCCTCCACGCTGAAGAGCTCCCGCGCCCGCGCCGCGAGCGCGACCCCCGCCTCCGTGAGCCGCGAGGCCCGGCCCGCTCGCTCCACGAGCGCCGTGCCGACCTGCCGCTCCAGCTCCTGCACGGACTTCGAAACGGCCGGCTGGCTGAGTCGGAGTGCCTCGGCGGCCCGGGAGAAGCCACCGCGGTCCGCGACGGCGGCGAACACGCGCAGATGATGGAGATTCAGTGCCATAACAATGCCCTATGTATTTATGGGATAAATGTATTTGTCGAATGATTCTGGCGTCTGTAGCCTTCACGTGCAACCCGCACCTCCTGTCTCGCTCACCGGCTCATCATGCTCCTCGCTCTCGAGAATTCGACGCTCCAGCCCGCGCCCCACACCGGTCCCTTCGCTCGCCTGCTGCCCGGCGTGTTCCTCTCCGTGATCGTCGGTGTCATCGCGCTCGGCATCGCGGCGATCGAGGAGCGCCTCTTCGGCCATCCCATCGTCGAAGGGCTCGTCGTGGCCATCCTGCTCGGCATGATCGTGCGTACGGCGTGGACCCCGCCCGCGCGCCTCGAGGCTGGCGTCGGCTTCGTCGCGAAGGAGATCCTCGAGGTGGCCGTGCTGCTGCTCGGCATCTCTGTCGATCTCCCCCTGCTGCTCAGGGCGGGACCGTCGCTCGCGATCGGAATTGTCCTGCTCGTCGTCCTCGGGATCTCGGCGAGCTACGTGATCGGGCGAGCGCTCGGCCTGCCGCACAAGCTTGCGGTGCTCGTCGCGTGCGGCAACTCCATCTGCGGCAACTCCGCCATCGCCGCCGTCGCCCCGGTGATCCGCGCCGACAAGGAACATGTCGCTTCGTCCATCGCGTTCACCGCCATCCTTGGCGTCGTCGTCGTGATCGGGCTGCCCTTTCTGATGCATCCACTGGGGCTGAACAACTATCAGTATGGCGTCCTCGCCGGCCTGACCGTCTATGCCGTGCCGCAGGTGCTGGCGGCTGCGTTTCCGGTGAGCATGCTCTCCGGCCAGGTGGGAACACTGGTGAAGCTCGTGCGGGTACTCATGCTCGGCCCTGTGGTGCTCTTCTTTGCCGTGAAACATCGCAACGATGTCGACGCGCCCCGTGGTGATCAGGGCACGCGCTTCTCGATCACCCGCTTCGTGCCGTGGTTCATCATCGGGTTCCTGGCGCTGGCACTCCTGCGCTCTTCCCGCATCATCCCCGAAGGCTTGGTCTCGCCGACGCGGTCCCTTTCGGCGTGGCTCACCGTCGCCGCGATGGCCGCACTCGGGCTCGGGGTCGACCTCAAGGCGATCGCGAAGGTCGGTCGTCCCGTCATCCTGACCGTCACAGCCTCACTCGCCGTGCTCGTGGTACTCAGCGTCGGGCTCATTCACGTGCTTGCCATCCACTGATCGTCGCCGATCCCGTTTCGCCTTTCTCGACGGAAGCGTGAGGGCGTAGCCGAGGACGACGCCGTGCCGGTCGGCAGTGCGTCCCGCGCCGGTCAGGGTTTCACTGCGTCACTCGCGACGCTTGCCGACATCGAGGCGCACGAGCCGGCGCCGGCGGAACGTTGTGGAACCGCTGGACCGCCTGCATCATAAGTGGCTCACGGCCATACACGCCGACGACCTGCGAACTCTCCCGGTTTCCATGCGCGCCTGGCTGCGTCGATATCGCGTCCCGCTCTTTCTCGCCGCGACCTACGGATGGACGTGGGCAGTGGGGGTTCCGGCAGCACTGGCCGCGCACGGCATCGGGCACACCCATCGCTCGGGAGGTGCCATCACCCTTGCCGGCTTCTCGCCGAGCATCGTCGCCCTGGCGCTCCTGCTTGCCACGGATGGACGGGCCGGCATCGGCACCGTCTGGCGGCAGGTGTGGCGGGCCGAATGGCGCCGCTGGTGGCGTTGGTATCTGCTTGCCTGGCTCGGGCCGATCATCCTGACGGGGCTCAGCCTCCTCGTGCTCCCCGCGGTCGGCCAGCCGCTGCCGACACTGGGCCCATGGTACTCTCCCCTGCTCGGAACGCTGGTGCTCGTGCCGCTGACCGGCTTTTTCGAGGAGGTTGGCTGGCGCGGATTCCTCCAGGAGTCGCTCGAGCGACGAGTGACGCCACTGGCCGCTTCGTTGCTCGTTGCCCTGGCATGGGGCCCGTGGCATCTGCCGATGTACCTGCGGCTCAATAGTGAAGGGGCCCGCACGCCAGTCCTGATCGCGTGGTTCCTCGTCGGGATCGTTCCACTCTCCATCGTCTTCGCGTGGATCTACCATCGCACCGGGAAGCGGCTGCTCCCGGTCATCGTGTTCCATGCCGCCATCGACGCGGGAGCCGGCTACTTCTTCGGACCCGTTCGCACGGGCGAGCTGCGGCCCTTCATGACCTGGGTCGGCCTTTTGGTCGTCGGCGCCGTCGTCGTGGTGTGGCGCGACGGATGGACGCTCGGCTGCGAGGCGGAGAGCCGCGTCTCGCGACCCGTTACGACGCCCCACATCGCTCCGCGCTCCCCATCTTCGGTCGCATAGAGACGCACCGCGTGTCCATCAGTCCTGTCCACGCCGTGCATCCTCGTCTGGCGTCGAGCCAGGTACTGACGCGAACGCACCCGCCACGAGTGGCATTCGCGAGCCGATGCCTGCTCCCCATCAAGCTTTAGTCCCAGGGGAGGTCAGGGACGAGGAAGAGTGTTTGGCTCACGTGAAGTGTCCGTAAGACCTGCTGGCCGGATGAGGCGATCGGCCCACTATTGCCCTCGACTCACCGAACGTTCTCCCTGGCGGAAGGCAGCTTGCACGACGTGCCCGAGATGGACACAACGTTAAGCCATGTCGAATTGACCGGGCACCGTTCGTTGCAGGGTCAGACCATTTGGCCACACTGGCCCAAATCGTTCCGAAACGCCACCGAATCAGGCCGATCATCATGAGGGGACAATGAACCGCAAGAAGGCTGCAACAATTGCAGGACTCGCACTGCTGAGTGTGCTCAGTACCTCCAACGCCGCTACGGCACAGGATGCCACGACACATTATCCGAGGATGGCACCGGTCGAGCAGTATTTGATGGACCGCACTGCCGAAGTTGCGCTGGCGCGCACTGCAGCACCGGCGTCCATCTCACGACATGCAGAGATAATGGTTCTCGGCCGACGTGGTTTCGAAACAGCGATCAAAGGCATGAACGGTTTCGTTTGTATCGTGGACCGTTCGTGGAGTTCCGCTCCTGATCCTGACTTTTGGAATCCGAAGGTGCGAGTACCGATGTGCGATAATGCGCCAGCCGCGCGCTCGCACCTTCTCCGCATCACGAGAAGGGCCGAACTGATCCTCGCGGGCCGAACGAAAGCTCAGACGGACGAGACCATCGCAGCCGCGGTCGGGACAAAAGAACTGCCAGCCATGGAAGCCGGAGCAATGAGCTATATGATGTCGAAGCACGGATACGCCGGCGACAGCGGCAAACACTGGCCTTCCCATATCATGTTGTTCTATTCGCAGACCGACCCCGCAATCTGGGGTGCGGGGCTGCCAGATTCTCCCGTCTTTGCCGTGAACGACACCGTGGAGCACGTGACCACGTTCGCGGTCGCTCTGGGACGGTGGTCAAACGGATCGAAAGAGCGCTGAGTCGAACGATGCGAAGACGTTTCGGGTGTCCATCGGAGCAGTCCGCACCCGAGCGGCCAGCGACGGGCCATCGGGAGTTCAGGGGAGGTCCCGATGGCTGCCGAAGAGAGGGTAGCCCACGCTCGTCGCCGATCGCCGGCGTGGTCGGTCAACGTTTCCCGGTCGGCGGCTGGAACTCCACATCGAGTGGGATGATGCCCGCGTCGGCGCGGAACCCGTAGGCGACGCCGTCGGCGTAGCGCGCGTCGGCGACGACGTCCGCCACCATCTCGCCCAAACGTGTTGGCTCGAGGATCGAGCCATAGCGACGCATGACGTGCTCCTCCGGCGTCACTCCCTCTGTTTCGGCGTACGCTGCGGCGACGGCGTGGCCGAGGGCAGTGCCGGGCATGAGCTGGCTCGGGACGAGCACCTGGAACTGCACACCGAGCCCGCGTTCCCGCGACACGGCGTTCGCCTGGTGGGCCATGTACCACAGCATGCGCTTGGCGCCGACGTAGCCACCGGAGAGCCGCAGGCTCGCGGGATCGATGAACGGCACGCCCAACACCATCGCCGCGCCGCTCGACATGGTGAATACGCGGCTGCCTGGCCGCATGGGGACGTTCAGCGCTGCCTGAATGCCCACCAGGCCGCCCTTTACGTCGGTGTTCCACGCCGACGAGAACTCGTCCCATGTCTGCCGGTCGATCGGCTGCATCGGGAGTCGTGCACCGGCGTTCAGGATCAGGACGTCGGGCTGCTCGGCGGCGACGATGCGGGCCATGAGGCCGGCGTCGGTTGCGTCGCCGGCGATGGTCGCGGCGCCGGCTTCGCGTGCGTGCGCGAGCTTCTCGGCACCACGCGCGATCGCGGTGACGCGGGCGCCCCGTGCGAGGAGCGCTGTCGCCATCGCGAGCCCGAGCCCCTCGCTCGCGCCGGTGATCACCGCGTGCCGGCCAGTCATGTTCTTCATGAAGTCTTCGTCGCTCCAGGTGGGCGTCAGTCCGCAGCGTAGGCGATGTCGCCGACGATGGAGTCAAACGCGGCGAGCGCGGCGATGCGCGGGAGGGAGGCGGCCATCCGCGGCTCGCGCCGCATCGCCTCGATGCAGGCGAAGTCCCGCCACTGCGAGTGAATGACGACGCGCGTCCCGTCGGCCGACGCGATCAGCTTCGTCAAGAGGCATCTCCATGGTCGCGGCAAGGAGGCCGGCGGGGAGGTTGCTTGACTCAAACGGCATCTCCGTTCGAGACAAGTTGAATGGCCGGCCGTCGTGCTGCTATCAATTTGTTGTGGGGCCGCATTGCCCAGCGTCCGGCGGGTGGCCGATCTGGCTTCGTTGGATATCGTGCGTTCCTTTCGGCGGCGACCGCAGGAAATTGACAGCAGCACAGCGAGCACGGGCCTATACTGACCGGCGCTCGTCGGTCGTCGCTCGTCATCGTCCCGCGCAGGACTCACGGATGCCGGATCGGACGATGTTGCCGCTGCACACTCTCTATCATCCACCGACGAGGCGGCGTAACTAATGAAGGCACCGGTACGAATCGCCCTCATCGGAGAGTACGACGCCAGCGTGCGGGCCCACCAGGCGATTCCCCCGGCACTGGAGCTTTCTGCAGCGGCAGCTGGCGTGCTCGTCGCCTACGAGTGGCTCTCTACTGACAGCATTCGTGATTCGTCGCCGTTGCATGTATTCGACGGGATCTGGTGTGTTCCCGCCACGCCATATCGAAGCACGGATGGCGCACTGCGCGCGATTCGATTCGCGCGAGAATCGCCGCGTCCCTACCTCGGCACGTGCGGTGGATTTCAGTATGCGATCGTGGAGTACGCGCGCAACGTCCTGGGGTGGGCGAATGCCGAGCATGCCGAGCTCGCCCCGGATGCCGATCGCGTGGTGATTGCGCCACTCGCCTGCGCGCTCGTAGAAGTGACTGGGACGTTGCGGCTCCTCGCCGATTCCCGCATCGGCCGCGCCTATCGCAGGGACGAGGTGAGCGAAGGTTATCACTGCCGATACGCGGTGGATCCCGTCTTTCAGCGCGCGCTGAAGACGGGACCACTGCGAATCACCGCCACGGACCGTGATGGGGACATGCGCGCGCTCGAGCTGGATGAGCATCCATTCTTCGTCGCGACACTGTTCCAACCGGAACGAGCCGCGCTCGATCGGACGCTTCCACCATTGGTGCACGCCTTCGTGCTGGCAGCGATCCACGCACGCGATGCCGGCAGAAGCGGGTTGAGGCCGGATTCCGGACACACAACCCGCGCACCGACTGCGTTCTCGTGATGCCTTGATCTGCAGGCATACCCGCGCTGAGTCATCTGTCCGCGTGCACGCGTCCTGCTGGGGCACGACTGATGGCCGAATGCGCGGGGCACTGCCCCACGCACGCGGCCATTTTTCGTGACACTCGGGCGCCGTCGATCGGTTCAGCGCGCGAGCCAGTACGACAGCTTCACGGCGATTGTGTTGTGCGGCAGCTGCGTGAACAGGTCGCGCAGCTCCCGGCCCGGCCACACGCCGATCGTTCCCGGTGTCGCCTCGTCCAGGTCGCGGCCCTGAGACCACACCACGATGAAGCTCGACCCCGGGCGGTATTCCCAGCGCAGCACCGCATTCGAGCGAAACTGCTTGAAATCCAGGCCTCGCGGATGGGCCGAGATGCTCGTGTCGGCGACCGGTTCGAAGCGTTCACTTTCGTCGCGCGCGCCGGGGTTCGCGATGAGGCGCAAATCGTCGTACGTGCCGCGCGATACGAAGGCCTGTGCATACCATTGAAGGCTCAGCGTGCGCGACACGGTATAATCCACCCGCGGCGTGAGGGACCGGGTGTAGCTCCGCAGCCGAGCCACGGCATAGCGCGCCGTATCGCTGCGAACGTCCCCGAAGCGATCATAGGAGGCAGCGGGATCGTCGCCGTTGGCGACGTTGGCGGCGAGCGAGAGCTTGAGATTGCTCCGGATTCGCCACGATGCATCGGCCTCCGCGTCGACGCCGTGCCGCCCTCCCCCGTTGCGAGTCAATTGCGCATGCGGCACGACGGTGCGTCGCGGGTCGCCGGTTGCCTCCAGATACAGCACGTGCGTCGGCGGCAGGAGCAGCGCGGGGCCCCCGCGGGTGCAGGCGATCGTGCAGTAGTTGTCGGAGAGCTGCGTCGACCCCATGACGTGCAGCACGACGAGACTCGGCAGCTCCACGAGCGCATGCAGCAACGGGCTGCGGTCCTCCGGACGGCCTGTCGCCGTCGACCACGATCCCGAAAAGCTGGCAAGGGCTTCCGCGCTGCGATAGGACAGGCCGGCGAACGAGCCGGGGCTCGTGAGCTTCGCGCCGACGCTTCCATTTACCGTCTGAAGATCGGCGCGCTGCAGGAATCCGAGCTCGTTCACGTCGAAGCCCGGCGAGGTGCGCCGGTAGGACGCATCGTATCGAAGCACGCCGCTCACCTTTCCGAGCACCACCGACGCGTCGACGCCATTCAATCCCGTCCGCGTGGAGTCGAAGTGCGAGCCGCCTCCTGGCTGCTGAAAGGCATGCACGGGCGAGAGCTGCAGGCGCTCGATGGCTCGCGTACCGCCACGTACTCGGCTCGTGGCGACCAGGGCGCTGGCCTGATAGGCGCCGTCGGCCGTCTGGTGACGCGTGCTCAGCGCGATGGCATCGGCCGATGACGGGAGCATAGCCGCGAGCAAGGTGTCAGTGACCTCATGACGGGCATGAGTCAGCATCAGCCCCAGACCGCTACGGCCGTCCCGGAAGTCGTGCTGCAGGCTCACGACGCCGAAGCGCGACGACGGCTCGATGAGATATCGGCCGACGCCATCGGCGCGCAACGCACCGCGCTCCGGAGCGCTGACGGCGCTCAGTGCGGCAAGGGAGGTGCCGGGCGTGAGGCGCGCGGTCACCCGCGCTGCGCCGAGAATTGTCGATTCGTTCGGCGAATCGGGCGCTCCGAAAGCATCCGCGAGAATGGGGCGGCGGCCGATACGCCGCGAGTAGAAGAGCTGGTCGATGCCGTTGCTCGCCAGCGGGCGGGCGAGCAGGCTCGCTCCTTCCATGAAAAAGGGGCGGCGTTCATTCTGTCGCGCCTCGACACCCGTCAGGTTGAGCAGCGCCGGATCGGCCTCGACCTCACCGAAGTCCGGGTTGACGGTGAGTCCCACCGAGACCGTCGGGCGGGGAATCCAGCGCATGTCGCCCCCGAGCGACATCTGGTGCGCCAGCCGCATTGGGCCAGCGCCACCATCCGCCGCGGGCACCCCGAGGGCAACGTTCCGCGAGCGTTCGAGCGCATAGGGCAGCAGCTCCAGCGCCGGCACCCGACCCAGCTCCCGGATCCCCGTCAGGTCGCCGAACTGCGAGACGATCCCGGCGCGGGATCGACTGAGTTGCGGAGTGCTCGCGCGCTCGCCGGTCCGTCCGACCGTGCGCCCGATCATGAGACCAAACACTGGTGCGCGTCGGTCGGTGAATCGCAGCTGGCTGAACGGGATGGCGAATTCGGCCACCCACCCGAGGGAATCCACGCGGGCTGCCGCGTCCCACACCCCGTCCCAGGAAAAGTCCTCCTCGCTGTCGTTGGCCAGCGCGGCATCCAGCTTGACACCTGCCGCGGTGAGCATGAACTCGTAGCCCGTTCTGCGATCGTGGTACGGGTCGAGCAATAGCTGGATCTGGTCGACCGCCGGGTCGAACGTGTCGCGACGCGCAAGCCGGCGCTCGATGGCGGCGGGATCGGGGTCGAATGCGCGCACGAGGACGTAGAGCGCACGATCGTCGTAGGCAATGCGCGCCTCGGTGCGAAATCCGGGTTCGCGCCCCTCGACAGGCACATAGGTGCGGAACTCGCGGGCCAGCGGCGCGGTGCGCCACACCGCGTCATCGTCACGCCCATCGATCGTGGGAGCGACCGACGCGCGGACCGCCATCGCGGTCGGCTCCATCGTCGAATGTTGATGTTGTCCGGCCGCGTTGGCACTCAGGAGGGACAGGAGCGCGACCGACGTCAGCATGGAGGAAAATGTCCGGCGAATGTAGGTCACGAGGCGCGCACTCATGGCTAAGCTTCGGTGTGATGGGGCAACGGAGCCGGCCACGTCGCGGCGCCGCGCGGCGGCACCGATGCGGTCGTGCGCTGACGGTGACGGCGCGAGTAACCTGTCGAATCGCGTGGCGGGCCGGCTATCAAACGATTGCGCGCAGTCGCAGTGGACGGACTACCGAAGCTGGTCGCGGCGGCGTGTCAGGTAGGCGATTTCCGCGGTGTTGCCCGCCAGCTGGATGGCACGGTCGTATGCCGCGCTCGACTCCTGGCTCCGGCCCAGCCGGCGCAGCAGCTCGGCGCGCGCAGCGTGGAAGGGGTGATAACCCGCCAACCGATGTTCGAGCCGGTCCACGACGGCCAGCGCCACCCCTGGACCCTCGAGCTCGCCGACGGCGATGGCCCGGTTGAGGGCGACAATCGGCGATGGGTCGAGACGGGCGAGCTGGTCGTACAGAGCGACGATCTGCGACCAGTCCGTGTCGCGCATGTTGCACGCGGAGGTGTGCACGGCACTGATCGCCGCGAGGATCTGGTAGCGACCGGGCGCCACGCCCGCGGCCAGCCGATCGCGCACCAGCTCATGTCCCTCGGCAATGCGGTCCGCGTTCCAGGCGCCACGGTCCTGTTCCTCGAGGGCGACCAACTCGCCGCGCGCCGACACACGAGTCGAGCGGCGGGCCTCGGTGAGGAGCATCAGCGCCAGCAGCCCTATCACTTCGCCGTCCTCCGGCATGAGAGCACGAACCAGACGGGTGAGCCGGATCGCCTCGGCCGTGAGATCGTGACGCACCGGTTTGGTGTCGGGGCCGGTCGCGAGATAACCCTCGTTGAAGACGAGGTAGAGGACGGCGAGGACGCCGGAGAGCCGCGCCGGGATGTCCTCCGCCGCCGGCACCCGATAGGGGATGCGCGCAGCCTTGATCTTGGCCTTCGCGCGGGTGATGCGCTGCCCCATTGCGGCATCCTGCACCAGGAAGGCGCGGGCGATCTCACGCAGGGTGAGGCCGCCGACCATGCGAAGCGTGAGCGCCACTCTGGTCTCCATCGCGAGCGCCGGGTGGCAGCAGGTGAAGATGAGCCGGAGCCGGTCGTCGTCGATGGCGCCAGGAGGCTCGGGCGATTCGTGATCGATCATCATCTGTGCTTCCCCCTGCTTTGTCTCGCGCTTGTTCTCGCGCCGAATCCGATCGATCGCCTTGCGCGTGGCGGTAGTCGTCAGCCAGGCGCCGGGGTTCGGAGGCACGCCGTCCACCGGCCATCGCTCGACGGCGATCGCAAAGGCCGCGGCCGCGGCCTCCTCGGCGATGTCGAGGTCACCGAAACGCCTGGTCAGCGCGGCGACCACGCGCGCCCACTCCCCGTGGTGGGTCCGGGTGAGCGCCTCCCGAGCGTCGGTCACGTTCACTCCTCGAGAACGAGGGCCGGCCGCAGCTCCAGCTTCCGGTTGCAGGCCTTCGACCCCTCGACGGCGAGCTTCAGCGCCACGTCGAGGTTGGGAGCCTCGATGATCCAGAAGCCGACGAGGAACTCCTTCGACTCCAGAAAGGGGCCGTCGGTGAAGACCGGTTCTTCACCGCGCCCGTCGACGACGGTGGCCGTGCTCGGCTCCGCCAGGCCGTTGGCATAGACCCAGTAACCCTGGGCGCGGAGCCGTTCGTTGAAGGTGTCGATGGCCGCCATCTCGCCTGCGGTGGCCAATTCAGTGTGGTCAGCAATCACAGAAAGGACATACTGCATCTGGGACGATCTCCTCGCCTAATTCGGACGGTTGGTGACGGGTACGTACTGCGGGCGCCCGGCGCGCCGGTAGAGCTGGATCATGACGCCCTTCGAGTCGGCCCGCGAATCGACCAGCTCAAGTGCCAGTTACATGATTGCGATACTCCCCTCGGAGTCTGGGTCGTGGTTCGGTGCCTGGCGCGACCGACTCTCGCCTTTCGAAATGCGCGTGATCTCTCCGATTCGGCAGCTCACTCTACTACGAACGCTTCAGCCCTGATCCGACACCCCTCCCGACTTCGTCAGGTTCCGCGCGTGCGTCCGGTCATCAGGCTGCAAGACACGTGATCTCGACCGATTCTGGCCAGACGCTCGACACCGGTCCGCCTATCGTCGCCCTCAGGCGTTCGATCACCTGTTCTGCGAGGAACAAGATGGCCAGCAACGCTGCGGCCCCCTTGGGCGCGAGGATCGAGTCACGCATCCGCGCGGACGAGTGGTGCCGAACCGGCGGGTCCCAAAGGAACGCCACCCAGCGCATGCACACTGGGTGGCTCTCATGGTCACATGTATCAACTACGTAGCAAGGAGCGGGCAACCGGACCCGAACCGGCGACGTCCAGCTTGGGAAGGTGACCGGTCTACGGACGGTGGATGCGGTGCAGAACGGTCCCCGGGGCGTGGACGTCCAGAACACCGGACTATAGAGCGGTCGGACCGTTCTGGAAAACGGACTTGGTGGACCCTCGGTGGACCCTGAGCATTCGAGTGTGCCGCACCTAGGCTTCGATCAGTTCGACGTGCCGTCCGAGAACCTTTGCGAACGGCGCAAGGTCGCCGACGTCCGACGTGAGGATCTCGTCGCCATCGCCGGCCAGCAGAACAAGAGCCGCGTCGATGACGTCCTTACCTCGTGTCCGAGCGAGAAGTTCACCGGCGGTGCGTCCTCGCGCCTCCGTGAGCGGAAGAACGTCGACGCCGTCGAGGGCCATGGACAAGAGGGCCTGGCGCGGGCCGGCCCCGCGCCACACCTGACCGACGATGCCTCCGTGCGTCAGCGGCACACTCTCCGCGAGCATCGCCGCCTTGAACCGGCGCCACATGGCTCGGTCGTTTCGCTCGAGGGCGATCAGCGCGCCGCTGTCGAGGACGAGCGTCACGCAGCGCCGCGCGACTTGCGGGCGGTTACACGAGAGGCGGCTTGCTTGTTGGCGGGCCGCCGGACTACAACGGCGGCACTGCGGTCCTCGCGCGCTTGCACCGCCATCTCCCGGTCGGAGATCGCGCCGAACTCGGCTTCGTAGTGAGCGACCGCGTCCCGCATCGCTGCAAGGCGGCGCTCCTTGGCGGCTCGTTCAGCCAAGGCGACGTTCACCCACGCGCTGAGCGAGTCAGCGCGACCATCCGCCACGGCCTGATTGCCCGCATCGAGCAGTGTTCGGTCGACGGTGACTGTGAGGCGCCCTTTCCGTGCGGTCATACTATCATAGTAAGTACAGTATGACAATTGTACAATCGCCAATGAACGGGACGCCGGGCTTTGATGCGGCCGATCGTGCGAGCATGATCGTTCCTCGCGCGGCGATTGCTGGAAAACGGAGTTGGTGGACCGCCAGTGAACCCTCGCGTCAGTTGAACCACGCGCGCACGCGCTCGTCAGGCCGCCACAGGGTGAAAGCGCCTTACCCGAATCGTAGAGGCTCTGCGGCGCACCGCTGCCAGGTCGTGCCTGAGCTGCATCTCCATCATCGTGTCCATGCGAACCCCGAACGCCTTCTCGATCCGGAGCGCCATCTCCGGGGAGAGATCCGCGCGGCAATTCACCAAGTTCGACAGAGCCGGACGGCTCACGCCGAGCAGGTCGGCCGCAGCAGTCACGCTCAGTCCATTCGCAATGAGGATCTCATCTCGGATGAACGATCCGGGGTGGGGTGGGCTATGCATCGCCATGGAAGATGCTCCTTTCTCAGTGATAGTCT
>JBDTYL010000334.1:0-18297 GCA_040005695.1 bacterium
TCGAGGCGCTCGAGGATCTCGACGACGTGCAGAAGGTGTGGGGCAACTTCGACGTTGCCGACGCCGATATGGAAGCCCTCGAGGCCTAGGCCAGCCGCGTGCTCGTCCTGGGCATCGACCCCGGCACTGCGAACACGGGATACGGCGTCGTGCGCGGCGGAGCGGGCGAGGTACCCGTGCTGGTGGAGTGCGGCGTGATCCGCACCCAGGCGCGCGACCCACTGCCGGCGCGCCTCCGCGAGATCCATGACGGCATCCTCGAGCTCATCGATCGCCATGCGCCGGATGCACTCTCGGTGGAAGGCGTGTTCTACTCGCGCAACGTCCGCACGACCGTCGTCCTCGGCCACGCGCGCGGCGTGATCCTCCTCGCGGCCGAGATGCGCGGCGTGATCGTGAACGAGCTGGCGCCGGCGGAGATCAAGAAGGCGATCGTCGGCACCGGCGCCGCCACGAAGGAGCAGGTGCAGTTCATGCTCACCCGCCTGCTCCGCCTGAAGAGCGTGCCGCAGCCCGCGGACGCTGCGGACGGCGTGGCCGCATCGCTCGCGTGCATCATGAGTGCGGGCGTGCCGCGCATGGACAGCGCCGGTGCGGTTCGCGAACCGACTCGGGGAATGGCGAAGCGAGTGCTGCTGCCGAGTGCGCCGATCGTGCGGCGCGCATGATCGTCCAGGTTGCCGGCACGCTGCTCGTGAAGGAACTGGACCGCGTCGAGATCATGACCGAGGGCGGCGTCGCCTACGAGCTCGCGGTGCCGCTCAATGCGTACGAGGCGTTGCCGAAGGCCGGCGAGCGGTGCATGCTCCACACGTACCTCGTGGTGAAGGAGGACGGCTGGCAGCTGTTCGGCTTCACCTCGGCCTACGAGCGGCGCGTGTTCCACAAGGTGCTCGGCGCCAAGGGCGTTGGTCCCGCGCTCGCGCTCGGCCTGCTCTCATCGCTCACGGCGGACCGGCTGGTGCGCGCGATCCGCGAGAAGGACATCGCGGTGCTGCAGTCCGTTCCACGGGTCGGGCGGAAGAAGGCCGAGCAGATGATCCTCGACCTCGCGGACAAGCTCGACCAGCTGCAGGTGTCGGGCGCGGAATCCGGCGTGGGGCGCGGGAGCGGCTTGCCGAGCACCGACGATGCGATCCGGGCGCTGGTGTCGCTCGGCTACTCCACTGCCGATGCGGAAAAGGCCGTGCGGGCCGCGCTTGCATTGGGGTCCACCGGCGCTACGGCGCCCGAGCTCATTCGCGCCGCGCTGGCGAAGATCGGCGGTCGATGATGGCGCGCGCGGCGCACTAGCTTCTCAACGCACCAATCGCCACACTCCTCCGCATGCTCGCAGCCCGCCGCACCAACAGCTTCACGGAATCCGTCATCCGCGAGATGACCCGCATCGCGAACCAGCACGAGGCCGTGAACCTCGCGCAGGGATTTCCGGACTTCCCGATGCCCGAGCCGATGAAGGATGCTGCCTGCGCGGCCATTCACGGCAACATCAATCAATACGCCGTCACGTGGGGCAGCTCGGCGCTGCGCATCGCGATCGCGGAGAAGTACCGCCGCTTCTACGGCATGGAGGTCGATCACGAGCGCGAGGTGACGGTCACCTGCGGTGCGACGGAGGCGATGGCGGCGGTGTTCCTCGCGCTCATCGATCCGGGCGACGAGGTGATCGTGATGGAGCCGTACTACGAGAACTACGGCCCCGACGCGATCCTCGCGGGTGCGATCCCGACCTTCGTGCCGCTGGAGCGCCCACACTGGACGATCGACCCCGAGCGTCTCGCGAAGGCCTTCACGAAGCGGACGAAGGCCATCATCCTCAACACGCCGCACAATCCCACTGGCCGCGTGTTCACGCGCGCCGAGATGACGATGATCGCGGAGCTGTGCATCAAGCACGACGTGTGGGTGATCACGGACGAGATCTACGAGCACATCCGGTATGCGGGCGAACACCACGTGATGGCGATGTGGCCCGGCATGCGCAACCGGACCATCACCATCTCGGGCCTGTCGAAGACCTTCAGCTGCACCGGCTGGCGGCTCGGCTACACCGTGGCGCCCGAGGCGCAGACGGCGGCCATCCGCAAGGTGCACGACTTCCTCACGGTGGGTGCCCCGGCGCCACTGCAGGCGGCGGGCGCCGTCGGCATGCACTTCGATGCGGACTACTACAACCACATGGCGCTGGACTATCGCGCACGCCGCTCCATTCTGTGCGACTCGCTCACCGAGGCGGGCTTCTCGTTCACGCAGCCGGAAGGCGCGTACTACGTGCTGGCCGATTTCTCGGGGCTCAGCGACATGGACGACGTGACGTTCGCGAAGTGGATGTGCACCGAGATCGGCGTCGCCACCGTGCCGGGGTCCAGCTTCTACTCCGACAAGTCACTCGGCCGCTCGCTCGTGCGCTTCGCGTTCTGCAAGAAGTACGACACGCTCAAGCGCGCCGCGGAGCGTCTGTCGACGGTTCGCGCCTCGGTCTGATTCGATGTCGATGGTCACGCGCCGCCTGAGCATTCTGGGCGGACTGCTCGCCGTGGCACTCGCGTGCGCGCCCGCCGCGCGCACGACTCCCGCCACCGCCGGCCATCCCTACGTGGTGCTCGTGTCGTTCGATGCGTTCCGCCACGACTACATCGACCGGTACCAGCCGTCGGCGTTCCTCGCGGTAGCCGCGCGCGGCGTGCGTGCGGCGGGGCTGATTCCGTCCTTTCCGTCGAAGACCTTCCCCAATCACTACACGCTTGCGACGGGCCTCGCGCCCGGTCACCACGGCATCGTTGGCAACGCGTTCTTCGACCCCGCCCGCAGCGCCTGGTACCGGCTCGGCGACAAGACTGCCGTGAGCGACGGCAGCTGGTATGGCGGCGAGCCGATCTGGGTGACGGCGCAGCGCAACGGCGTGAAGACGGGCACATACTTCTGGCCGGGATCCGAAGCAGAGATCATGGGAACGCGTCCGAACCTCTACGAGGTCTACGATGCCACCGTGCCGAATGCGGATCGCGTGAACGGTGTTGTGTCGTGGCTCCGGACGGCGCCCGCCGACCGCCCGCACCTGGTGCTGCTCTACTTCTCCGAGGTGGACGACACCACGCATCGCCACGGACCCGATGCGCCGCAGACCGCGGCGGCCGTGGTCTCGGTGAACCGATCGCTCCAGCAGCTGCTCGACAGCATCGCGCAGCTCCCGTTTCACGACAGCGTGAACGTCGTGCTGGTGTCCGACCATGGCATGGCGACGGTTGCACCAGAGCATGTCATCGCGGTAACGGACCTCCTCGCCCGCGCCGGCGTGGATACGTCGCGCATGGAAGTGAGCGACAACGGGCCAGTGATGTCGCTCTGGTTCGGCGCCGACTCCGCGCGAATCCGGCGTGCCCGCGCCGTGCTCGGTGAGTCGATGGCGCATGCGCACGCGTACCTGCGCAGCGAGACGCCGTCGCGCTGGGAGGTGGCGAACAACCCGCGGTTCGGGGATGTGCTGCTGGTGGCCGACGAGGGATATGTCTTCGAGCGCCGCGGTTCGGACAGGGCACCCACCACCGGCGTGCACGGCTACGACCCGGCACTGCCTGCCATGCAGGGGATCTTCCTGGCCGCAGGCCCTGGCGTGAAGGCGGCGGGGATGATCCCCGCGCTCGAGAACGTGGACGTCTATCCGTTCGTCGCTGCACTGCTGCGCCTGGAGCATGTCCCCAGGGTGGATGGCAGCCTGCGGCCGCTTCGCGAGGTGCTGGCCCCGTAGGACCACCCGACACGCTCACCTGCTGCGCGCCGGCGTTTCGGTATATATTCGCGGTGCCCGATTCCCGTGTCGTTCCCCGTTGAGCAGGTAGAGTTGGCCATGTCCCGCGCCGAGATCACCACGCCGGAAAGCCTGTCCGATGAGTCGGTCGTCGAGCTGTCGCTGCGGCCGCAGCGCCTCGAGGAGTTCATCGGGCAGGAGAAGGTGAAGGCGAACCTCCAGCTCGCCATCGACGCCGCGCTGGCGCGGAACGAGCCGCTCGACCACGCCGTGTTCTACGGCCCGCCGGGACTCGGCAAGACGACGCTGGCGGAGCTCATCGCGCGCGAGCTGCGCGTGAACATCCGCACGACGTCCGGTCCTGCGCTGGAGAAGCCCGGCGACCTCGTGGGCACGCTCACCAACCTGCGCGCGGGCGACATCCTCTTCATCGACGAGATCCACCGGCTGCGGCCGGTGATCGAGGAATTCCTCTATCCCGCGATGGAGGACTACAAGATCGACATCCGCCTGAGCGAGGGACCCAAGGCGCAGACGATCACGATGCCCATCGAGCGGTTCACGCTCATCGGGGCGACGACGCGGTTCGGCATGCTGACGCCACCGATGCGCGCGCGCTTCGGCATCGAGCAGCGGCTCAACTACTACTCGCCGGAGGATCTCGAGCTCATCGTGCGCCGCACCAGCGACGTGCTCAGGGTGGAGATCGAGCCGGCCGGCGCGCGCGAGATTGCGCGTCGCTCGCGTGGCACGCCGCGCGTGGCCAACC
Source organism: bacterium (assembly GCA_040005695.1). Lineage (GTDB taxonomy): Bacteria > Gemmatimonadota > Gemmatimonadetes > Gemmatimonadales > Gemmatimonadaceae > AG11. The sequence continues at coordinate 4,518 of JBDTYL010000334.1, forward strand.
GCCTGCTGCGCCGCGTGCGCGACTACGCGCAGGTGCGCGCGGACGGCATCATCACGGCGGACGTCGCGCGTGCGGCGCTCGCGATGCTCGACGTGGACCAGTTCGGCCTCGACGACATGGACTCGCGCATCCTCAAGGCGATCATCGAGAAGTTCGACGGCGGCCCCGTGGGCGTCTCGACGATCTCGGCGGCCATTGGCGAGGACACGAACACGATCGAGGAAGTGTACGAGCCCTTCCTCGTGCAGCAGGGCTTCCTGCAGCGCACGCCCCGCGGCCGCGTGGCCACGGCGATGGCGTATCGCCACTTCGGGTACGCACCGCCTGCGGGCAGCGCCGAACAGGTGGGCCTGTTCTAGCGGACGACGGGCGGAGCCGCGATCGCGATCCCGTCCGTCGCCGAACGTGGTGCGCCCGCGCTGAGCAGTTGACTCAGCGCTTCCGCCGGCGCGCAGCGGGAACGAGCATGAGCATCGGCGGGCCCATCGGTCCGTCTTTATGGAGGCACCGCAGGACTCCGCGGTGAAGTAGCTGCGTAAGCCCGGACGGGCCACGAACGTTGCGTGTCGGCGCATGTGCCGCGCGCGCAAGTTCGTGGTCCGGGTCCGTCCAGGCTGACAGGCCATGCCGGCGCGGTGTGGAACCCGAGGGGTGTACTGTCGTGACATCGTCCCATCGCAGCAGCACGATACCCCCCCGTCTCGGCCTGACATCCATCACTTGGCGAGTGCATCCGCCGTCCTGCGGAATCGCTCTCGCGCACCCCACTGGTCAAACGTCATACCAGCGCCCCGCCCCCGATTCAGGGGGTCAGCGAGGGCAAGGTCGCCATGGGCGTTGACTGTTTACCGCACCCTGCGGCGAGCCTGCCACGGCGTGCCACGGCGCTGCCACGGCACTGCCACGGCACTGCCACGGCGGGATCCTGAGCGCAAGCCTTTGTCATCCCCAGTGCAGCCCTTTGTCATCCTGAGCGCAGCGACTCCCGTGTCATCCTGAGCGCAGCGAAGGATCTGCTCGTGTGCCGGCCAAAAGCAGATCCTTCGCTGCGCTCAGGATGACAGGGGGCGCCAGCGCTACCTTTCCCTTCCCGGCTCCCGAGCTCGTCCTGCCACCTCCGTCCCGACAGCGCGCCGCACGTGCCGCACGGCTTCTCCACCACTGACTACGACTTCGCGCTGCCGCCCGCGCTGATCGCGCAGGCGCCCCTTGCGAACCGCGACGCCAGCCGGCTCATGGTGCTCGATCGCGCCGCCGGCACCATTGCACACCGGCGGTTCGCGGACCTGCCCTCGCTCGTCGAGCCCGGCGACCTGCTGGTGGTGAACCGGTCGCGGGTGGTGAAGGCGCGCCTCCTCGGGCGACGCGCCGGCTCCGGTGCACCCGCGGAGGTCTTCCTCCTTACGCCCCTCGGCGACGGCCGCTACGAAGCGATGGTCGCGCCCGGCGGAAAGCTCAAGCCCGGACGCGTCGTGGAATTCGCACCGGGCTTCTCGGCCGAGATCCTGAGCGTCACCGAGCGGCGCACCCGCGTGGTGCAGTTGCGCGCGGAGACGGGGATCGCCGAGGCGATCGACGCGCACGGGCACATTCCCCTGCCGCCGTACATCGCACGTGGCGACGATGCCGCCGACGTGGACCGATACCAGACCGTATATGCGCGCGAAGCGGGTTCCGTCGCCGCGCCGACGGCCGGCCTGCACTTCACGCCTGCGCTGCTCTCGGCGCTCGCCGACTGCGGTATGCGTCGCGCGGAGATCGTGCTGCACGTGGGCGCGGGCACGTTCAAGCCGGTCGAGGCGGACGACCCCGCCGCGCACGTGATGCACGAGGAGCGGTTCACGGTACCCGACGACGCCGCGCAGGAGTGGCGCGACACGCGCTCGGCGGGCAAGCGCGTGTGGGCCGTGGGCACCACCACCGTGCGCACGCTCGAGAGCGCGATGCACGACGGCGCGATTGCCGCCGGCGATGGCGAGACGCGTATCTTCCTGCGTCCGCCGGCGCGCCTCAAGGCCGTGGATGCCCTCATCACGAACTTCCACCTGCCGCGCTCCACGCTGATCATGCTCGTTGCCGCGTTCGCCGGCTACGACTTCACCATGCGCGCGTACCGGGAAGCAATTGCCGAGGGGTACCGTTTCTACTCGTACGGCGACGCGATGGCCATCCTGTGAGCTTCGATTTCACCCTGGAAACGACGGCGGGCTCTGCGCGCGCCGCCACCTTTGCCACACCGCACGGTGACGTGCAGTCGCCAGCGTTCATGGCAGTGGGTACGCTCGCCAGCGTGAAGGCCCTCGACCCCGACGACCTCCACGCGATGGACGCGCAGATGATTCTCGCGAACGCGTATCATCTGCATTTGCGTCCCGGCGACGAGCTGGTGCGTGAGCTGGGCGGCCTGCACGAGTTCATGCAGTGGAGCGGCCCGATCCTCACCGATTCCGGTGGCTTCCAGGTGTTCTCGCTCGAGGGCCTGCGCGACATCGACGAGGATGGCGTGGACTTTCGCAGCCACATCGATGGGTCCAAGCGGCGCTTCACACCGGAGAGCGTGATGCGCATCGAGCGCAACCTCGGCGCCGATGTCATCATGCAGTTCGACCACGTGATTCCCGGCCAGAGCGACGCCGCCCCCGCGCGTGACGCCAGCGAGCGCAGCCTCCGGTGGCTCGCGCGCTGCCGCTCGGCGTTCGACCGGCTGATGGTGGAGGACCCCATCGACGGGCGTGGCGAGCAGGCGTTGTTCCCCATCGTGCAGGGCGGCATCCATGCGGACCTCCGGCGCGAGGCGGCCACGGCCATCCGCGACATGGGCGACTGGAAGGGGTTCGGCATCGGGGGGCTGTCGGTCGGCGAGTCGAAGGCGGACATGTACCGCATCCTCGAGGACGTCGACGCGGTGCTGCCCGCAAACCGACCGCGCTACCTGATGGGCGTGGGCTTTCCGGAGGACCTCGTGGAGGGCGTGCGACGCGGCGTGGACCTGTTCGACTGCGTGGCGCCCACGCGCATGGGGCGCAACGGGGCCGTGTTCACGCGCGTGGGGCGGCTCAACATCAAGCGCGCGGAGTTCCGCACGGACAAGCGGCCGCTCGATCCCGGTTGCGACTGCTCCGCGTGCACGCGCTTCACGCGGGCCTACATCCGGCACCTCTTCCTGGCGGACGAGATCCTCGGCCTGCGCCTCCTCTCGCTGCACAATGTACATTTCCTCGTGTCGCTGATGCGGCAGGCGCGCCTTGCGCTGCTCGCCGGCGACTTCGATGCCTGGAGCGCGGCCTGGCTCCAGCGGTATCACTCCAACACCGCCACGACTCCCGCATGACGTACTCCGGCCTGCATCCCGCCCTCCTCGCCCTGCAGTTCGGTGGCGCCGGCGGCAGCCTCACGCCCTTTCTCGTCCAGCTCGCCGCCATCTTCGGCATCTTCTACTTCCTGCTCATCCGGCCGCAGCAGGCGCAGAAGAAGAAGCACGAGGAGGCCCTGCGCAACATCAAGCGCGGCGACGTGATCGTCACCGCCGGCGGCATCGTGGCGGAGGTCATCCACGTGAAGGAGGCGGGCAGCGGCGACAGCGCGAAGCCAATGGAAGACCAGATCACGATCAAGTCGGCCGAGTCGCGGCTGATCGTCGAGCGCGGTCGCATCGTGCGCATCGTGGGCGGGACGACCGCTCCCGCGACCAAGGAGTAGCTCGCGGCCGTGAGCATCCTCGACATCCGCGTGCTCGGGGATCCCATTCTCCGGCAGGCCACGACTCCCGTCACGACGATCACGGACGAGCTGCAGCGCCTGATCGACGACATGTTCGACACGATGCACCATGCGCGCGGCATCGGCCTGGCGGCGCCGCAGGTGGGTCGCACGGAGCGGCTCACCGTCATCGACCTGGGTGACGAGCCGCTCGTGTTCATCAACGCGGAAGTGGTGACGTCGTCGTCGGGCAAGGTGAAGGGCGAGGAGGGCTGCCTCTCGATCCCGGACATCTACGCGGACGTCGAGCGGCCGAAGACCGTGACGGTGCGCGCGCTCGACCGGCATGGCAACCCCTTCGAGCGCGACGCGGCGGACCTGCTCGCGCGATGCCTCCAGCACGAGATCGATCATCTCGACGGGAAGCTCTTCCTCGATTACCTGAGCGTCCTCAAGCGCGCCGCTGCGCTCGCGAAGTGGAAGCTCGCGGCCGACGACTATCCGGGTCACGTCCGCCGCGTCGCGCTGGAGACACCGGACGATCTCGGTGAACACGAGCACCTCGAGGAAGAACTGTGACCCGCAGCGAAGCACGCGGTGCGACCCATTGTCATCCTGAGCGCAGCGAAGGATCCCCTTGTGTCGTGACCCCGTTGCTTCAGGACGAGACCAGATGAGAGTCCTGTTCTGGGGGACACCCGAGTTTGCGACCGCACCGCTGCGCGCACTCCTCGGCGAAGGCTTCGACGTCGTCGGCGTGGTGACGCAGCCGGACAAGTCGGTAGGCCGCTCCCGTTCCACCGTGCACGCGTCGCCGGTGAAGCGCGTGGCGCTGGAGGAAGGCATTCCGGTGCTGCAGCCGGACACGCCGCGCGGCGACGCGTTCCTCGCGGAGATCGCTGCACTCTCGCCGGATGTGAGCGTCGTCGTCGCCTATGGCCACATCCTGCCGAAGGCGGTGATCGACCTGCCGCGGCTCGGCACGCTCAACATCCATGCATCGCTGCTGCCCGCGTTGCGCGGCGCAGCACCCATCCAGGCGGCCATCCGTGAGGGACTCGGCGAAACCGGCGTCACCATCATGCAGATGGTGCCGGCCCTCGACGCCGGCCCCATCGTGCACACGGCGCGTACACCGATCCTCGAGGACGAGACTTCGCTCGAGCTGTCCCTGCGTCTGAGCGAGCTCGGGGCGGGCGCGCTCATCGAGGCGCTCGCCCTGATGGAGCTGGGCGGCGCGACGCCCGTGCCGCAGGACGAGTCGCGCGCCACGTACGCCGGCAAGCTCACGCGCGAGTCCGCGCGCGTGGACTGGAGCGGCTCCGCATACGACGTGAGCCGGCACATTCGCGCCTTCGACCCGCGGCCGGCTGCGTGGTCGATGCTGCACGGCGCGGAGGTGAAGCTGTTCGGCGTCCGCATCGCGCCGCGCGGGCTCGCGCATGTGGCCGGCGAGGTGATTGCGGTGGATGATGCCGGACTGCTGGTGGCCTGCGGCTCGGGCGCCGTGCGCGTGCTCGTTGTACAGCCTGCCGGGAAGAAGCGGCTCGCGCCCGCAGCATGGGCGCACGGACGCGGCGTCACCGTCAGCGATCGGTTCGACACGGATCACGGTCCCGTGTCGTAGGGTCGGATGATCCTCGACGACGAGGGTGCGATGCGCATGATCGGCGTGCCGGTGGTGCATGTGGTCACGAACGACGAGGTCGTCGCGCGGCCCGACTTCATCGACGAGGCCGGCGCGGTGATGCGCGCGCTCGGCGCCCGCGGCGCGCTCCAGCTGCGAGCGAGCCGCACGTCGGGTGCGCGCTTCCAGTTGCTCGCCGAAGGGCTCTCGGCTGCCCAGGGCCTCACGGGCGCGTGGCTCATCGTGAACGATCGGGTGGACCTGGCACTCGCCGCCGGCGCGCGCGGCGCGCAACTCACGAGCCGGTCCCTCACGACGTCGGACGCGCGACGCGTGGCGCCCTTGCTCGCCATCGGCGCGAGCGTGCACGACGTGGACGAGGCACGCGCGGCGGTCGCGGCCGGCGCGGACTGGCTCGTGGCCGGCCAGCCGCTCACCGCGTCCGCGCCGGCGACAGGGCCGTTGCCCGGCCTCGGCTGGGTCAAGGGGCTGGTGGCCTCCACGTCGGTGCCGGTCATTGCCATCGGCGGCGTGCAGGTCGAGCACGCGGCTGCGCTCCGGGCGCTCGGCGTGCACGGCATCGCCGTGATCCGCGGGATCTGGGATGCGCCAAATGCCGAACAGGCAGCGCGCGACTATCTTTCGGCCTATGATGACGCCGGGGTCCGATAAGCGAGACGGCAGCCGCCGGTGACACGTCCCAGCGACGCGCGACCCGTCACGATGGCGCCGCGGGCGGCGGTCACCGACGCGCGGGCTGCCGCCGCCGAAGTCTGCACGGACCTGCGTGCGGGCGACCTCCTCGATTCGAGCTTCGACCGCCGCACCGCGCAGCTCGAGCCGCGCGACCGCCGATGGACTCGCGAGCTGGTGTACGGCATGCTCCGCCGCCGCAGCTGGATCGACGCCGTGCTCGCCAGCCGGGTGAGTGGCGGCCCGTCGCGCCTCGATGCCGACGTCGCCGACCTGCTCCGCATCGGTGTCTACCAGCTGCTCGCGATGGGCAGCGTGCCTGCGTACGCCGCGATCGCGCAGACCGTGGAGCTCGTGAAGCGCCGGCACGGCATCGGGGCGAGCAAGCTCGCCAACGCGGTGCTGCGTCGCGTGGACCGGGAACGTGAGCTGCTCGCGGTGCCCATCCCGCCCGATCTCACTGACGCGCTCGCGCTCGAGTATTCGCATCCGCGGTGGATCGTGGCGCGCTGGCTGGCGCGCTGGGGCGAGGCCGATACGCGCGCGCTGCTCGCCGCGAACAACGGCGAGGCGCCGCTGGTGGCGCGCCCGTATCACGTGGTGCGTGAGCAGCTCGAGGCGATGCTCGAGGCCGCGGGCGTGGACACCAGCGACGCGCCGCTCGTGTCCGACAGCATCGTGCTCACCGGCGGCGTGACGTCGCTCACGGAGCTGGGCGCCTTTCGCCAGGGGCTGTTCCACCTGCAGGACCCGGCCTCGACGCTCGTGACGCGCTACGCCTGCGTCGCCACCGGCAGCACGGTGGCGGATCTCTGCGCGGCACCGGGCGGCAAGGCACTGGAGCTCGCGCGCGTGGCCGGCACCGTGTTCGCCGGCGATCTCTCGCGCGGGCGCATGCAGCGCGTGCGCGAGGACGTGCTGCGCCTCGATGCGCCCAACGTGATTCCGTTCGTCGGCGATGCGACCGCGCCGCCGCTGCGCGACATGGATGCCGTGCTCGTGGATGTGCCGTGCACAGGCACCGGCACCTTTCGACGGCATCCCGATGCGCGCTGGCGGCTCAGGGCGAGCGACCTCGCGGTGCTGCCCGCCATCCAGCGCGCGATCCTGCGCGCGGCGTCCACCGCCGTGCGACCCGGCGGCCTGCTCATCTACAGCACGTGCTCGCTCGAGCTCGAGGAGAACGACGAACAGGTGGACCGCTTCCTCGCTGATCATCCCGACTGGACGCTCGAAGGGCCGCCGGACGGCGTGGTGCCCGCGTCCGTGCTCGACGCCGGCCGCCTGCGCGTGCTGCCCCAGCATCACGGCACCGACGGCGCATTCGCCGCGCGGCTGCGTCGCCGTCACGCGGAAGTGGCGGCATGACGTGGCGCAGTGGGGTCCGGACATCGCTGCTCTACCTCGTCAGCATCGCCGCCGGTTTCGCGCTGGCGTACCTCATCGTCGCCTTCGTCGTCTTCCCCGCCGGCGTGATCCCGAAGGACGTGAAGGTGCCGAACGTGACCGGCCTCACGTACGACGAGGCCGCACAGCGCCTGGCGCAGGCGGGCTTCAAGGCCGAGCAGGGCGAGCAGCGATTCAACAACACGGCGCCCAAGCTGACGGTGCTCGAACAGTCACCGCCGCCGGGCGCGCGCGAAGGCATCGGCAATCCCGTGACGCTCGTCGTGAGCGGCGGGCAGCGGATCGTCGCGGTGCCCACGGTCACGGGCATGACGAAGAGCGAGGCGCAGGCCGTGCTCGAGAAGGCGGGCTTCGACGTGGGCGATGCGGTCGAGCAGCCGAGCAACGCGCCACGCGGCACGGTCATCGCCACGCGGCCGGCGGCCGGCGCGCAGCTGAGCGTGCCGAGCACGGTGTCCATCGTCTTGAGCGGCGGCGCGGCGGCCATCCAGATGCCGTCCCTCGTGGGCCGCGACATGGAAGGCGCGCGGCAGACGCTCGTGCAGCTTGGCGTGCGCGACGTGAAGATCGTGTGGGATCCCATGGCCATCGGGGCGCGCGGTACGGTCGTGGGCCAGAACCCGGCGGCGAGCGCGACGCTGCTGCCGAGCAGCGTGGTACAGCTGCGTGTGGCGGGGGACGGCGGGGGAGGACCGTGATCGCACGTGTCCGCATCGCGCCGTCCATCCTGAGCGCGGACTTCGCCCGGCTGGGCGAGGACATTCGCATGCTCGAGGCGGGCGGTGCGGACTGGATCCACGTGGACGTCATGGACGGACGCTTCGTGCCCAACCTGTCGTTCGGGGCGAAGGTGATCGAGACCGCCCGCCGCTGCACCACCCTGCCGCTCGACGTGCACCTCATGGTGGTGGAACCGGAGCGCTACTTCGACGACTTCGCGGCAGCGGGCGCCACCGGCATGACCATCCACGCCGAGGTCGCGCCCCATCTCGACCGACAGCTGGCGCGCATCCGCGAGCTCGGCTGTCGCGCGGGCGTGGCGCTCAACCCGTCCACACCACTTGATGCGGTGGCCGACGTCCTCGACAAACTCGACTTGCTGCTCGTGATGTCGGTGAACCCGGGCTTCGGCGGACAGGAGTTCCTGCCGCGGGCCGTGGACCGCATCGCGCGCGCACGCCGGATGCTCGACGCCGCCGGCTGTGCAGCCGCGCTCGAGGTGGACGGCGGCATCAACCGCCGGACGATCGTGGAGTGCTGGCGAGCCGGCGCCGATGCGTTCGTCGCCGGCAACGCGGTGTTCGCCGCGCCCGATCCGGCGGCGGAGATCGGCGCGCTGCGCGCGCTGTGCACGCAGACGGCGTGAGGCCGGCCCGATGACGGCGCGACAGCAGTGGTCCGTGGTGCTCGTGGTGGTGCTGCTCCTGGGCGGCGCGCTCGCGGCCGCCATGCACTTCCTGGGCGACGAGCTGTTTCCCGTGAGCGTGGGCATGCAGGCGCCGCCGATGGAGGGCACCACCATCGTGGGCACTCCGCGCGTGAAGACGCTTGCCGACTACAAGGGACAAGTCGTCCTCCTCAACGTGTGGGCCACGTGGTGCGGACCGTGCCGCGAGGAGATGCCGAGTCTGGAGCGGCTGCATCGCGAGTTCGCACCGCTCGGCCTCAAGATCGTCGCGGTGAGCATCGACGAGCCGGGCACGGACTCCACCATCGTCGCCTTCGCGAAGGAACTCGGGCTCACCTTCGAGATCCTCCACGATGCGGCGAAGGTGACCGTGCAGCACTATCAGGTCACGGGCTATCCGGAGTCGTTCGTCATCGGGCGCGAGGGCACCATCCGGCGGAAGGTGTTCGCGGCCACGGACTGGAGTTCGGACGTGAACCGCGCGTTGATCCGCGAGCTGCTCGGGCCGCGGCCCAGCGCGACGGCGTCGCGCTGACCGCGCCGATTTCGTGACCGCCCAGCCGCCCACCCCGCGGAAGCGGCCGACCCGGGCCAGCGCCCTCCGCGATGCGTTCACCACGCGGCTCGGCCTCAAGGCCACGGCGCTCCTCATCTCGGTGCTGCTCTGGATGATCGTGAGCGCCCGCCAGCCCGTGCAAGGCTATGTGCGGGTGGCCGTGGAGCCGGTGCTCGACAGCACGCTCGTGCTGCTCGATCCGCCCGCGTCGCTGGAGGCGCTCGTGGCGGGCCGCGCGGTGGACATCGCGAAGCTCCACGCCTATCCGCCAGCGGTGCATCGCACCATCGACGGCGATGCGCCGGATACCCTCGTGCTCGACGTCACGCCGGGTGACGTGCGGCTGCCGCCCGAGCTCACGAACGCGGTGCAGATCCTCGACCTGCAACCGCGCAGTGTCACCCTGCGCTTCGGCACGCGCGCGAGCCGGCGCGTGCCGGTGGTGAGCGGTGGGCGGATCATGATCGGCGGCGACACGACAGTGCGCGCCGCGGACCACATCGAGTTCGAGCCGGCGATGGTGCGCATCACGGGGCCGCGGCGCACGGTGCGCCGCATCGCGTCCGTTCGCCCCCTTCGCCTCACCGTCGCGCCGGGCGACACCCTCCGTCACGTCGCCGACCTCGACACCGTGGGACTCGGCGTGCGGGTGCTGCCGCCACAGGTGAAGGTCCACGTGCGCCCGGAGCGCCCCTGATGCGCATCCTCGGCATCGAGACGTCGTGTGACGAGACCTCTGCGTCCGTGTTGCGCGGCACCGGCGACGACGTCGTGCTGGAGTCGCTCGTCATCCTGTCGCAGGACGTGCACCGGATCTTCGGGGGCGTGGTACCGGAGATCGCCTCGCGGCAGCACCTCACGGCGATCGTGCCCGTGGTGCAACGCGCGCTCGACGATGGCGGCGTCACGCTCGCGGACCTCGATGCCGTGGCGGTCACGCATGCGCCGGGACTGGTGGGCGCATTGCTCGTGGGCGTGAGCTTCGCCAAGGCTCTCGCGTTCGGACGTGGCGTTCCGTGCGTGGGGGTGCACCACATGGAAGGCCATCTCTTCGCCACGGCCCTCGAGCACCCGGAGGCGGTGCCGCCCTTCACCGCACTGCTGGTGTCCGGCGGACACACATTGCTGCTCGATGTCGAGGCGTGGGGCCGCTACCGGCTGCTCGGCCGCACGCGCGACGACGCGGCGGGCGAGGCATTCGACAAGGTGGCGAAGCTGCTGGGGTTGCCGTATCCCGGCGGGCCGCACGTGGAACGGCTCGCGGCCACCGGCGATCCACAGCGCTTCCGGTTTGCGCGGCCAATGCTGCGGCGCAATCAGCAGCCCGGTGACGACGATTACTACGACCTGTCATTCAGCGGAATCAAGACCGCCGTGCTTCACGCGGTGCGCGCCGGCACGCCCGACGACCATCCGCACATCGCACGGGGGTTTCACGACGCCCTCGTGGAGACGCTCGTGGAGAAGACCGCGCGCGCCGTGGAGCAGTATGGTCGCGAGCGTGTGGTGCTCGGCGGCGGCGTAGCGGGGAATCGCACGCTCGCCGCCGCGATGACAGCGCGATTCGGCCGCCGCGGCGTAACGGTCTTCGCGCCGAGCGCACGCCTGGCAACCGATAACGCGGCGATGATCGCGCGCGCGGGACTGTTCCACCTCGAGCGGGGCGAGCGCGCGCCACTCGACCTGAATGCCTTTGCGTCCCTCCCCATTCCCGGCCTCGTGAGCACGTGATGCTGCTACCCCACCCCATCCTCCATCATCCCTTCGCATACAGCTGGGGTCCGGTGAGCTTCACCGGGTTCGGGCTCGCGGTGCTGCTCGCCTTCATCGTGGGCCAGGCGGTGGCACAGCACGAGCTCGCGCGCCGAGGCTTCGACCCCGAGCCCGTGAGCGACATGGTGTTCGCCGCGGTGATCGGCGGGCTGCTCGGCGCCAAGCTGTATTACGTCGTCGTGCTGGGACACTGGGACGCGATGTTCGAGCGTGGCGGTTTCGTGTACTGGGGTGGGCTCGTGGGCGGGACGCTCGCCGTGATGGCGGTGGTGGTGAAGAAGCGCTACGGCCTGTGGCGCATGTTCGACGTGGGAGGCATGGCGTGCGCGGCCGCCTACTCCGTGGGTCGCACGGGCTGCTGGGCCGTGGGCGACGACTATGGTCGTCCGTGGCAGGGCTTTCTCGCCGTGATCTTTCCCGAGGGTGCGCCGCCGTCGACGGCCGGCGTGATGGCGCACGACTTCGGCATTCCCATTCCCGCCGGGGCGAGCCCGACCACCGTGCTCTCCGTTTATCCCACGCAGCTGTACGAGGTGGTGCTGGGGTTCGTGATGTTCATCGTGCTGTGGCGCATGCGCGACCACAAGCACGCGGAAGGATGGCTGTTCGGCGTGTACATGGTGCTGGCGGGATTCGAGCGGTTCGCCATCGAGTTCTTCCGCGCGAAGGACGACCGCCTGCTGCTGGGGCTCACGTATGCGCAAGGCATCGCGCTGGTGGTCGCCGCCGCGGGTGTGGTCGTGATGGTGCTCCGGTCGCGGATCACTCAGACGCAGCGCGGCATCTACGAAACCCCGGTGCTCCCAACGACCTGACAACCACAACGGGGGAGCCGAGCGACTGGGCATCCTCGACTGCCGCCGCATGGCAACCCTCCGCCGATTGAACGGATCGGTTGGATGAAGCGTTCGATCCGTCCCGGGGGCGCGGCGAACGACCCTACGCGGCGGCGCCCTCCACCACCACGCGCCCGTCGAACAACGCCACCTCGCGATCCGCATGCTGCGCGTAGCGCGAGTCGTGCGTCACCATGCACACCGTGCTGCCGTTCTGGTGCAGCTCGCGCAGGAGATCCATCACGGCCTCGCCGTTCTTCGAGTCGAGGTTGCCCGTGGGCTCATCGGCGAGCAGGATCGCGGGATCGCCGGCGACGGCGCGCGCCACGGCCACGCGCTGCTGCTGGCCACCGCTCAGCTGCGCCGGATAGTGCTTCGCGCGATGCGACATGCCAACGCGATCGAGCGCCGCCGCCACGCGGTCGCGGCGCTCGCTGGCCGGCGTGTCACGGTACGTGAGCGGCAGCTCGACATTGTCGAACACGGTCAGGTCGCCGATGAGGTTGAACGCCTGGAAGATGAACCCGATCTGGCGGTTGCGCACGCGCGCGCGATCGGCGGGCGCCAGCTTCGCCACGCTCTCCCCGGCGAGCGTGTACTCGCCATCACTCGGCGAGTCGAGCAGGCCGAGGATGGAGAGCAGCGTCGTCTTCCCGCAGCCGGACGGTCCGCTGATCGCGACATACTCGCCCTTGCGGATCTCGAAGTGCACGTCGGCAAGCGCGTGGGTCTCGACGTCGTCCGTGTAGAACACCTTCCTGATGCCGGTGAGGCTGATCAGCGCCTTGGCTGCGCCGGTTCCGTTTCCGTTGCCGTTCGACGACGTCATCGCGTCTCCTGTTGGTTCCGTTACTTGATGCGCACTCGCGACACGTTCGCGTACTGCGACATGTCCGAGACGATGATCTTGTCCCCAGCTGCGAGCCCGCGCGTGACCTCGATGACGTTCACCGAGCTGCGACCGAGGTCCACGGGTACGCGCACCGCCGTCCGCCCGTCGGCCGCGAGCCTGAACAGCGAAGTACTGCCCGAACCCGCGCTCATCGCCGGCCGTCCGCTGTAGAGCACGTTCGTGAGCTTCTCGATCACGACGGTGCCGTCCACGCTCAGGTCGGGCACGGCGCCCGGAGGAAGCGCGCCATCGAGCGCGACGTCCACCGTCACGCTGCCGCCCTGCGCCGACGGATCCTTGCGCGTCACGTGACCCGCGACGAGCCCGTTGCGCGTATCGATGCTCGCCTTCTGGCCGATCGACACGTCCTTCGCCTGGCTTTCCGGGATGCGCAGCACGGCCTTGAGCTGACCCGGCTGCACGACCTTGGCCAGCGTGGTGCCTTCGGGCACCCACTGTCCGAGCTGGAGGGTGAGGTCCTGGAGCACGCCCGCTTCCGGCGCCCGCACCTGGAGGGAGCGCAGCCGGTCCTGCTGGTTGGCCGCGATGGCCTGGAGCTGCACGACCTGGCGCGCCTGCGTCGCGATCTGCGCGTCGATCGCCTGCTCCATGAGCGTGAGCCGGTCCTGTTCCACGCGCAGCCGCGTGGTGAACTCCTCGCCTTGCGCCCGCTTGCTGCTCGCCTCGAACGACGAGATGAGCTTGCGGCGCGCCAGCGAATCGGCGGCGCGCGCTTCCTGCGTCGCGCTGATGTACTGCGTGCGCGTTGTCGCCACCACGCCCTGCTGCGTCAGCACCTGGCTGCGGAGGTTGGTCCGCAGGTTCAGCAGCTCGATCTGCGCCTGCCGCACCTGCTGCTCGGCCTGCATGGTCTGGATCTGGAGGTCGG
>JBDTYL010000335.1:0-5130 GCA_040005695.1 bacterium
CAGGAAGCCAACTTCGACGAGCTGCACGCCATCTCGTACACGAAGGGCTGCTACGTGGGGCAGGAGACGGTGGCGCGCCTGCACTTTCGCGGGCACGTCAACAAGCACCTTCGCGGTATCCACGCCGCCGGGCTCGAGGCGCCGCCCACGGGCGCCTCGCTGCACGACGACGCCGGTCTTCAGGTCGGCGACGTGCGAAGCACCGCGCGCTCGCCGCGGCTCGGCGGCATCGCGCTCGCGATGATCCGCCGCGAAGTGACGGCCGGCTCGTCGCTCACGGCACGCTGGCCCAGCGATGTCGCGGACGACGACGCGCCGCACGAGCGTCGCGTGGAAGTCACCGCGCTCCCCTTCGCCGCGACCTGACCGTGTCATCGGCGCTCGTCACCGGCGCCACCGGCCTCGTGGGATCGTACGTCGTGGAGCGGCTGCTGGCGGACGGCTGGACGGTGCGCGCCCTCGTGCGCGATGCGGCGCGTGCGAGCATCCTGGCCGATGCGGGCGTTGCCCTCGCCACTGGCGACGTGCTGGAAGCGGAGGGGTTTCGTCGCGCCGCCGTCGGGTGCGACGTCGTGTTCCACACCGCCGCCGCCGTCACGCCGTCCGGCGGGTGGGAGGCGTTCCAGCGGCCCAACGTCGAGGGCACGCAGCACGCGATCGCGGCCGTCGCGGCGGCTGGCGCGCGACTGGTGCACGTGAGCAGTGTCGCCGTGTATGGCGGCACCTCGCGCTATCGCGATGGTGAACAGACGAGCGAGGACGCCGCGCTCGCGCCGCTTCCAGCAAGCGCGTTCTACGCGCGTTCGAAGCGCGAGTCGGAAGCGCTCGTCCTCGAAGCGCATCGCGCGGGACGGATCTGGGCCACCGCGGTGCGGCCCGACGTGATCTACGGCAAGCGCGATCGACAGTTCGTGCCGCGCGTCGCGCACCTGCTTCGCTGGGGATTCGCCCCGATCGTCGGCAGCGGGCAGTCCACGCTCGCCATCGTGCATGCCGCCAACGTCGCCGACGGCATGGTGCGCGCGGCGGTTGCCGACGTCGCAGCGGGTCGCGCGTACAACCTGGCGAACGACTTCGACGTGACGGTCGCGGAGTTCTTCCGGCTCGCGGGCCTCGGTCTCGAGCGCCGGCTGCGCACGCTGCACATTCCGCGGTCGGCCGGCAAGGGCGTGGAAGCGATCATCCGCGCGGCGGGTGCCGTGGTGCCCGGCCGCCGCTTCAAGGCGGTGTCATTCTCCGCCATCGACTTCCTCTCGCGCGACAATCCGTTCACGTCGGCGCGCGCACGCCGCGAGCTTGGCTGGGATCCGCCGGTGCATCCGGACGCAGGAATTCCGGACGCGTTTCGCTGGGCCGCCGCGCATCGCTGAGTGATGGGTCTGCGTGCCCGACATGGGCAGATCCTTCGCTGCGCGCAGGATGATGAATGCTGAGCGGGGCGGCACACCCGAAGGTGTACCGCCCCGCACGTGCAACTCGAACGGAGTCGAAGTTTACGGCTTCTTGGCGCCCTTCATGGCACCCTTCGCCTCATCGATCTTCTTGGCGGCGGTATCCATCTTCGCCTTGGCGGTGTCCATCTTCATGGACGACATCGCCGAGTCCGCGGTCTTCGCGGCCGAGTCGGCTGCCATCGCGGGAGCAGGTGCCATCGCCGGAGCGGCGGTGTCAGCCTTGGGGGTTTCCTTCGTGCTGCAGGCGGCGACGAGCACGACTGCGACAAGGGCCAGGCGCTTCATGTGTGTCTCCCTGAATGGTTTCGGTGAATGACGCGTTGGTCCGCGCACGTACTCGGTGCCCGGCTTCATGCGGCGTGAAACTTAGAATTTCGAGGCGTCGTGTCAAGAGTGAATTGAGGCGGCTCAAGTGAAAGCGCCCCAACAGCTTCGTGCCCGACAGCAGCCGTCCGTGCCACCGTCATTCCCGCACGGGCTGTTGCGTCACCCGGTCACGTTCGTCAGGTTCGCCGCCATTTTCAACCCAACGCGTTTGGCAGCAATGACTTGGAACCCTGCTCAAGCATGGGCGCCAGCCCGCGCCGTGGTCCTCGACGCGCAACGCGTATAGCTTGGCCCGAGGCAATCTGCTCCCAATCACCACCATGGAAAATTTCCGAAAGGATCTCTCGACGGAAGGCACCACCATCGTTCGCGGCGCGTGCCCGCACGACTGCCCCGACACGTGCGCCATGCTCGTCACCGTGGAGGATGGACGCGCCGTGCGCGTCGCCGGAGACCCCGAGCATCCGTTTACGCAGGGCTTCCTGTGCGCGAAAGTGAACCGGTACGTCGAGCGCACCTACCACGACGACCGCCTCCGCACGCCGTTGCGGCGCACCGGCGCGAAAGGCAGCGGATCCTTCGCGCCCATCTCGTGGGACGAGGCGCTCGACGAGATCGCCGAGCGACTCGGCGGCATCGCTCGATCATCGGATGGGCCACAGGCCATCCTGCCCTATTCCTACGCCGGCACGATGGGACTCGTCCAGGGCTCGTCCATGGACCACCGTTTCTTCCACGCCCTGGGCGCCTCGAAGCTCGATCGCACCATCTGCTCGATGGCGGGCACCGTCGGCATGCGCATGACGGTGGGCGCGAACGTCGGCGCGGACAGCGAGGGCGTGCCGGAGAGCGACCTCGTACTGCTGTGGGGCACCAATACCCTCACGGCCAACCCGCATCTCTGGCCGTTCATCCTCAAGGCGCGCGAGCGCGGCGCCACGATCATCTGCATCGATCCCATCCGCACGCGCACGGCCATGCAGTGCGACGAATGGCTGCCCATTCGACCCGGCGCCGACGCCGCGCTCGCACTCGGCATGATGCATGTGATCTTCGCCCGCGGCCTGGAAGATCGCGACTACCTCGAGCGCCACACGCTGGGACACGAGGCCATGCGCGAACGGGCCGCGGAGTGGACGCCGGAGCGCACGGCGACCGTCACGGGGATTCCCACAGCGACGATCGTCTCGCTGGGTGAGCGATTCGGTCGCGCACGTGCGGCGTTCATTCGCGTCAACTACGGCCTCCAGCGTCACGCCGGCGGCGGCATGGCCGTGCGCACCATCGCCTGCCTGCCGGCGGTCACGGGCCACTGGCGCCGCGCCGGCGGCGGCGTGCAGCTCTCCACCTCCGCCAACTTCCAGTTCAATCGCGCCGCGCTCGAGCGCGCTGACCTCGGCCCGCCAGCCCGCACCATCAACATGATCCGCCTCGGCGATGCCCTCACGCGCCCCGACGCCGGCGTGGGCGGGCCGCCAGTGAAGGCCGTGATCGTGTACAACAGCAACCCGGCCGCCGTCGCCCCTGACCGGAATACCGTGTTGCGCGGCCTCGCGCGCGAGGACCTCTTCACGGTGGTGCTCGAGCACTTCCAGACGGACACTGCCGATTGGGCCGACATCGTGCTGCCGGCCACGACGCAACTCGAACACTGGGACATCCACTTCGCGTACGGGCACCACTACGTCACGCTGAACCGGCCCTCCATCGAGCCGCTGGGCGAGGCGAAGCCCAACAGCGAGATCTTCCGCCTCATCGCCGCGCGAATGGGCATGACGGATCCCGTTTTCCGCGACGACGACCTCGCACTCATCCGGCAGGCGCTGGCATCGCAGTCGCCCCGGCTCGAGGGGGTGACGCTCGATGCGCTCCTGGATCGTGGCTGGACTCGGCTCAATGTGCCCACGCCGTTCCTCCCGTACGCCGACGGTGGGTTTTCCACGCCGAGCGGCAAGTGCGAATTCGTGTCCGAGCGCATGGCGGCGCTCGGCTTCGATGCGCTGCCCACGTACATCCCGCCGTACGAGTCCGTCGAGCGAGAGCCGGCGCTCGTGGCGCGCTATCCGCTCACGCTGATCTCGTCGCCGGCGCACACGTTCCTCAACACGACGTTCGTGAACGTGACTTCGCTCCGCCGACAGGCGCATGAGCCCGAGGTGCTCCTCCACCCGGCGGACGCGGAGCGCCGCGGCATCTCGGCCGGCGCCATGTGCACCGTGCACAACGATCGGGGCGCATTCGTCGCGAAGGCGCGCGTGGAGCCGGGCATACGCGAGGGTGTGGCGTGGGCGCCATCCATCTGGTGGGGCAAGCTCGCCGACGACGGCGCCAACGTGAACCAGACGACGTCCCAGCGCGTTACAGACCTGGGGAACGGGCCAGTGTTCTATGACAACCAGGTGGAGGTCGAGCTGGTGTAGTGTGTAGTGGCTTTGTGGTCCACTGCGTGTCCGCCGCGACAGGATCGGTGCGCGAATTGACTTGCGCGTTGGGCGGTAGATTCCGCCGCGACGAGCCACACGGACCCAGGCGAATGCGGGCACCGCCCCGAGCGGGCCACTTTCGTGACCGTCGTGTCGTCAGGTGCGGGAACAAGCAGATCCTTCGCTTCGCTCAGGATGACAGGGGCCGGATCCGTTTGCCAACTTCTGTGACACGGAGACGAGAGCCGACTGCAGTTCCATCCGGCCCTTTCCGTCCCATCAGGAGAATCCGCAACGATCCCGGGTCCTTGTGGCGCGCGCTGGCGCAACACCGCGGCCCAACACGCGGAAACAAGCCGAGCGCACCGGTGAGATTCTGTATTCGGCACGGCGAGAAAGGACTTGCGTGGGCTCCCGCTCACCCACTGATTCACGAGAAGGACTTCAAATGCCGGAGGAAGTGTGGCGTCGTACCCAGAGACACTAGGCGCGCTGGCGCGCTCAGCATACGGAACTGCCGATCGCCGTACACGGTCGGTGAAGGACGAGATGCGACAGAACCTGCTGGCGCGCCTCGCGACCGGTGGGCCGCTCTTCTCCGGCGTGCTCGGCTATGAAGAGACGGTGATGCCGCAGATCGTCAACGCCCTGCTCTCGCGGCACAACTTCATCCTGCTCGGCCTGCGCGGGCAGGCGAAGTCGCGGATTCTCCGCGCCCTCGTCGGGCTGCTCGACGACGCGATGCCGATCATCGAGGGGAGCGAGGTGAACGACAACGCCTTCGCGCCCATCTCGCGCTACGGAAAGAACCTCGTCGCCGAGGCGGGGGACGACACGCCGATCGCGTGGGTGGACCGCGACAGCCGGTTCGTCGAGAAGCTCGCCACGCCGGACGTCACCATCGCCGACATGATCGGCGACCTCGA
>JBDTYL010000336.1:0-11862 GCA_040005695.1 bacterium
ACGTACATGCCGCTCTCGGTGCCGGCGAACAGCAGGCCGGCCTTCTTCGTGTCGTTGCGGATCACGCGCGAGAAGCTGCCGCTCGGCTGGTTCGTCGGCAGGCCGCCGATGATCTTCGTCCAGCTCTTGCCGTAGTCGTGCGTGCGGTAGAAGTACGGGGTGTAGTCTCCCACGCGATGCAGGTCGATCGACGCATACGCGGACGCCGCATCGATGTGCGACGACTCGATCGTCACCTCGGCGCGTGCCGGGAGCGGCAGGCCCGGAATGGTCGCGTCCTCCCACGTCTTGCCTGCGTTGCGGGTGACCTTGACGAGGCCATTGCCCGTGCCCACCCAGATCGTGCCCGCGGCGACCGTGGACGGCGAAATCGACTCGATGGCGCCGCCCGGGGGTGCGAAACCGCCCGCCGTGGACGGTGCAGGCGGTGCATCGCTCCGCACGGTGAGGTCGGGGCTCAGCTGCGTCCAGTGCGCGCCACTGTCCGTGGTGGCCATCAGCTGCTGGAATCCGGCGATGAGCAGGTGCTTGTTCCACGGCGCGAACACGATGGGCTGCGACGACGTGGTGCGCAGCTTCAGCGACGTGTTTGCCGCGGGACTGACATTGATCCACTGCTCGCTCGGGTACGTGATCTTGAGGATGCCCGAGCCGCTCGAGTACACGGTGTTGGGATCGAGTGGATCGGGCAGGATGGTGCCCCACTCCCATCCGGAGACGGGGTTCCAGTCGAGTGGCGTGACCGCACCCAGGTTGCCGCGGATGCGCGTACGGATGGCGCCGGCATCCTGTTGCGTGCCGTACACCCACCAGGGCGACGAGTTGTCGATCGCGAGGTGGTAGATCTGTTCCGTGGACTGGTTGTAGTACGATGTCCAGGTGCCACCGCCGTCGAGGGTGACGACCGCGCCCTGGTCCAGGCCCATGAGCATGCGCTGGCCGTCCGTCGGGTCGATCCAGAGCTGCTGCGGATCGTCACCGCCCGGCGCGCCCTTGAAGCCGGTGAACGTGCGGCCCCCGTCCACGGACTTGTAGCTCGACGTGCTGATGGTGTAGACGACATCGGGATTCGTCGGATCCACATACACGCCGCAATTGTAGCCGCCCTGCCCGTTGCGGATGCGCAGGTCGTCGCTCGCCATCGGCTGCCAGTTCACGCCACCGTCGTCGGAGCGCCAGAGTCCCGTATTGGTGACGAGGAAGACGCGCTGGGCGTTGGTGTGCATCGCCACGGCGACCGACGTGCGTCCGTTGAGCCTCGGCAGCCCGCCACCGGCGATCTCGCGCCACGTCACGCCGCCATCCGTGGACTTGTAGAGCGCCGTACCAGTCGATGCGCCATCAGGCAGCGGCGCGGGCGGGCCACTGGCCACGGTGGAGGTGACGGGCGCCGTGTAGTGACGCACGGTGGTTGCGAAGACGACGGACGGAACATCGCTGGCGCGCGCGAGCTTCTGGACACCGAGGCTGTCAGCGATGACGAGAGTGCGCGTCCACGTGGTGCCGCCATCGGTCGTGCGGAACACGCCGCGCGCGTCGCTCTTCACGTGCATGTCGCCCTGGGCGGCCACGAGCACGACGTTGGGGTCGCGCACGTCCACCAGCATGGACGGAACCTGCTTGGTCTGCTCGAGGCCGACGTGTCGCCATGTCCTCCCCGCATCCGACGAGCGATAGACGCCATTCCCCTCGTTGATGGCGCCACCCGTCACCATGTCGCCGGTCCCCACGTACACGACGGCGGGATCCGACGGCGCCACCTCGATGGCGCCCACGGAGGAGACGTCCGTGATGGCGTCGAAAATCGGGAACCAGGTCTGACCGGCGCTGGTCGTCTTCCACACACCGCCGGCCGGCAACCCGGCGTAGAACACCCCTGGTTGTCCGATGGCGCCCGTGACCGCAGCCACCCGGCCCGCGCGGAACGGCCCGATGTTGCGCCATGTCAGCCCCGCGTAAAGACGCGGATCCACGAGCGGGGCGGCAGACGGAGCATGCGCGGGACGTGCGGCGATCAGTCCAACAAGCGCGAGACTGGCCGCCGACAGGCGGGAGGCGGCAAGATTCATCATTGGTGTCCTGGAGGTATCGGGAATGCGGCCTGCGGAACATGCATGACGGCGTCGGGATGGAGCAAGCCACACCACGACCGCATCCGGCGCGGAAGGCAGTGTCGATGCCGGACGCTCGTGCTTGTCGAGTATGGCGAGGCACGCGAATGCCGGCATGGCAACGGCGTGAGGCCAGCATGCATCCTGACGGAGTTACGCACATCGGAATCATGCTGCTGACTGGTCCTCCACGGCAACCGCGTCCCGGCTCGCGGATGTCAGTCGAGCCAGTATGCCAGCTTCAGGAGGAACGTGTTGTCCGGGTGCAGTGCGACCAGGTCATCGTACTGTCCCCGCAGGCTCCGCTCCACGTAGCGCGCGTCATGTGCGTTGCGCCCATGCGTCCAGACCGCGAACAGCGTGGACCCCGGGCGGAACTCCCAGCGCACGACATTGTTCGATCGCAGTTGCAGCACGTTGAAGCCGAGCGGCGTGCCGACGGACGGCACGTATGGCGCGTACCGGTCTTCGTAACGCGCGGCGCGGGGCGTGGTGCTCAGCTCACGGATATCGCTGTACTGGCCCCGACTCGCGAACGGTGCCGCGTACGACTGGAAGCTCAACGTTGGCGTGGCCGTGTAGCTCGCGCGGATGCCGAGCGAGCGCGTGTCCTGCTTGAGGTGGGCGAAGGCGTAATGCGTTGCGCCGCCCGCGTCGGTGAAGTTGCCAAGCCACTGGGCATCGTCATGATTCACGCTCCAGTCGGCGGTGAAGTCGAGCTGAAGCTGCGACATCGGCACGAGCACCAGCTCCGGCGAGATCTCCACATAATGCGACGCACCGTAGTCGCCGCGACCGGAATACATCCACAGGCTCGGGACCACGTGGCCACGATCGTCGCCCTGCACGCCGATATTGAAGTTGGCCTTCGGTGACCGCCGGAACGCCGGACCGCCGCGCGCGCAGTTGTCACAGTACGAAGCGGGGAGCTGGGTCAGCGTGGCGCCCGTGTGCACCCACATGTTGTTCGCCAGGTTGACGTGCCAGTTGGTGTTCAGCGCACGGTCCGTACTCAGGCCGTTCGCGGTCCAGAAACCCCATGCGGTGAAGTTGCCCTGCATCTGTCGGTACACGGCGGTGGGCTTGCGCCAGAAGAGACCCATCCAGTTGTTGAAGCTCTGGAGGTTGGCGCGTCGCAGGTAGCCCAGGTCGTTGGTCTCGAAGCCGGCGGATTGCCGCGCGTAGCTCGTCTGGAAATGCACCATGTTGCCCGCGAACTTGCCGAACGTGATCTCCTCGGCATCCCCGCCAAGCGACGTGCGGCTCGAATCCGCGACCAGGCCGCCGTCCGGTCGCTGGAAGAGGTGCACCGCGCTGGTCTGGGTGAGATAGATGGCGTGCGCCGAGCCACTCACGTCGCTGCGAGTGAGGCTGCCGGTGAGCTCGTAGCGACTTGGCGACCAGCGGTGCCGCACGTTGGCGCCTTCAACGAAGGCGGTGCGCCGGAGCCAGGCATCCGACCAGGTGTCGAGAGCGCGATCCACCGCGGTGCCGATGACCCCGATCACGGTCTGTCCATTGCGCAGGTCCTGCTGTGCGCGCAGCACTGTGTAGCTCGTGCGCGGCTCCGTGGTACGGCCTGCTGTCCCTTCCACGCGACCCGTGACAGCCTCGAGGACGCCGACACCGAGCCCGCCAGTGAGCCGGCCGGTCAGCTTGCCCGCGCCGAGAATGGGCGAGACGTTCGGTGAGCCGGCGTCGGCATAGAGGCCCAGGAGCTGGGGTGACCGCCCGATGCGCCGCGAATAGAACAGGCCTTCCCCCCCGCAGTTCACGTTGCTGCAGTTGACAGCGAAGTTGTAGAACCCCGTCCCCTCGATGAAGAACGGTCGTTTCTCCTGGAAGAAAGTCTCGAAGGCCGTGAGGTTCACGACGGACGGATCGGCTTCCACCTGTCCGAAATCGGGATTGACCGTGCCGTCCAGTGTCAGGTTCGGCGTGATGCCGTATTTCACGTCCGCCCCCACGGAGATCTTCTGCGCGCGTCCCCAGGGTGAGGCGCCGGCCGCGGGAGTGCTGACGGGTATCGAGGAGTTCTTCGCGACGATGTACGGCAGGATCTCGCGCCGCTGGAACGGCGCGATGTCGCGAATGCCCGTGAGGATGCCGAACTGCGACGAGATGCCGCTCTGCGACGCGCGGTACAACGGCCAGCTCGTGCGCTCCTTGAAGCGCTCGATGTCGCGCCAGACCGCGAACCCGAACACGTGCTCGGCCTCACTGGTGTAGCGAAGCTGCGAGAACGGGATGCGGAATTCCGCGGTCCAGCCGACCGAGTCGATGCGAGTGCCCACCTCCCACACGCCGTCCCAGCTCGTGTCCTCGTCCTGGTCGTTGTACATGGCGTAGTCCCGCTTCACACCGAGCGGATTCACGGCGAACTCGAAGCCGGATCGGCGGTCGTGGTACGCGTCGATCATGATCTTGAGCTGATCGGACGGCCCGCGCACATCGCGGCGAGTGAGCGCCGTCATGATGCTGTCCGGGTGCGGGTCGAATGCGCGAACGAACACGTAGAGATTGCGGTCGTCGTACGCTGCCTTGAATTCGGTGCGGAAGCGCGGTGCCTTTCCTTCCGTGGGCTGGAACTCCTGGAAGTCGCTCGTCGCCGCGACGGTGCGCCAGACGGGATCGTCTTCCCTGCCGTCGATGACCGGAGGTTGCTGGGCGCGCACCGACGCCGCAGACGAGACCCTCACGTCGGCACGCGGAGGCAGCTGCTGCGCGTTGGCCGTGCTGGTGCACATCAGGGCGACGACGATGTAGATCGCGGTTGTACGCATGGAGATCTGGTGGGAGACGGTCACGAGGCTCGCTGGCTTCGACAGCGGGAACTCGCTGGGGGTTGGCTTCACTGCGTGGCGGGCATGCCGATCTTCGGTGCGCTAGTTTCGGCAGGAGCGGGTACGTGCCCACCACAAAGGAGGACACCGGTGCGAATTGTCGGGGGAAAGTTTGCCGGCCGAGACCTCCTGTCGCCCGCCGACGCGCGCGTGCGGCCCACGGCGGAACTGGTGCGCGTCGCGATCATGGACATGCTCGCGGCGGAGGTGAAGAATGCGCGGGTGCTCGACCTGTTTGCCGGCACGGGGGCGTTGGGGCTCGAGGCGCTGTCACGCGGGGCGCACAGCGCCGACTTCGTGGAATTCCGGCCGTCGAGCCTGCACGCGCTTCGGGCGAACGTCGCGACACTGCGGCTGCTGGAGCGCGTGCGCATCTTCAAGCGCGACGCGATCCCGTTTGCGGCGGCGGTGAAGCCGGACAGCTACGACATCGCGTTTGCCGACCCGCCCTATGGGTCTCGGATGCTCGACCTGATCCTCGCGAGCTGGAGTGCCGGACGGTTCGCGCGTGTACTCGTCATCGAGCACGCGCGAACGCACGTCGTGCCGGCCGGTGACAGGCAACGGATGTTCGACGACACCGTCGTCACGCTGTACCGGCTCCCACCACTGCCGACGTCGCCTGCCGACCTGCCACGCGCACCGGAGTAACGACGCACGCAGGTCCGCGCTGGCTGTCGTCCTGCGCGACAAGCGACCCGGAAACACCACGGCGGACCCGAATGTCGGGCCCGCCGTTTTTCTTCACACACCCGCAGCGTCGCTACTTCGCCCTTGCGGTGGTGACCAGCCGCTCGTGGGACGACACATCCCCCGGCGTCACCGACTGCAGTGAAAGCGTGAGCGAGAAGCGCGAGAAGTGGGTCTTCAACTGAACGGGATACCTGCTCGCGTCGTCGCTGAACCAGATCTGCGCATCGCCATTCTCCGAGAACAGCCCGTTCGCCTTGATGGACGGGCGCACGACGATCGTGGGAAAGGTGCCGGCAGTCACGGTGATCGTGTCGTGGCGAAGTCCCGTGAGCACCACCGGATTGCGATCCGGGCGGAAGTACCGATCGTCGCGACGGGTCTCTCCCACGCGCAGGCGGGCCGCGCGAACAGCGTAGACGAACGAACCGTCGTCGAGCGGGTTCGCGACGCTGGCTTCCATGGGCTCGTCGTCTTTCTGGTAGCTCGCCCGTTCGGGATAGATCTCGTACACGGTGCTTCGATGGTACCGCCCCTCGGCGATTTCCTGCCGGTGGCGCAGCGATGCCAGCGTCTGCACATCGATCCAGCTCTCGTAGCGATCGTGCACGCGGTAGAACGGGACGCCGCCGTCGATGGAGAAGAGGACGTGGTATGCCGGCCGTCCCCGGACCATCTCGATGCCATCGACGCGCATCCGTGCCGAGCCGGCAGGAATGCCGCCGAAGCTCGCCTTGTACGTGAGTTCCTCACCGACGGCGAACGGCACGGGCGCCAGCACGATATTGCGAACCGCTCCCGCGGGCTCCGCGGCGCGCGAAGGGCCATGGGGCACGCCGGCCGGCA
Source organism: bacterium (assembly GCA_040005695.1). GTDB lineage: Bacteria > Gemmatimonadota > Gemmatimonadetes > Gemmatimonadales > Gemmatimonadaceae > AG11. The sequence goes on from JBDTYL010000336.1 coordinate 6,491, forward strand.
GGAGCGCCATGCCGCTCGACATCGGAGCGCCCTGTGCGCTGGCGCGTACGGCGAATGCTGTGAGTGCCGCGATCACCGCGAGCGCGAGGCCGATGCGGATAAGTTCAGTGCGCAGGCCCGTGGGCCGACTCCCGGCGACGGGCTTGGTGCTGTATGACACGTGTCTTGCTCCTCCGGCCTTTCGTTGCCGGCCTTGGCTTGCTCGAACGCCCGCGGCCATCCGGTCGTACCTGTGGCGTCCTCAACCTACGGGGACAGGGCCCCGATGGATTCCTTCACTCATGTCGAACCAGGTCACGTCAATCCGACATCGAAACTCGTACGGCGTGCAGATTGTACATACATGAACTGCACTTTCGCGAAAAAGGTTTCTTCAGCCCAGCGCGGCCAGTACCCGAAGGAAGGCGGCGCGGTCGCTGGGCGACACGCGCATCGCGAGAGCAGCCTGCATCTCCCGGATGACGTGAACGCCGGCAGCATGACGCTCGATCCCGAGCGGCGTTACCACGGCGCGGATGGCGCGCCGATCGGTCGGATCGTCCACGCGTGTCACCAGCCCATCCGCTTCGAGCCGATCGACCAGCTGCGTGATGTTCGACCGGACGCACTTGAGGCAGCCGGCCAGCTCGCTCAGCGCCAGCGACTCGCCGGCTCGCGCCAGGGCATCGAGCGCCTGATATTTCGCGGGCGAGAGCCCAACACCCTCCAACGCGATTTCCAGCTGCTCCTGAATTCCTCGCGCGGCGCTCAGCACGGCGAACATGGACCCGTTGTCGGGACCCACATCGTGTGCCTCCTTCCTCTCAGCCCCCGTCACATAGTTCATGTTATGAACTATACATGTCAGAGTACATACTCACAAGCGCCCCGGGGCGTGAACCTTTCTGTCGCCGTCCCGGGCTCCGTCATCCGGTCCAGAAACACGATGATGCACTCGAGGTCACGATCCTGCTATCAATGAGAACCGGCGCGCGACGAATGCCGCGCCTGTACCCTTCACGGTCCCAATGACGCCAGCACACGACGACAACAAGCCGATCCGGCGATCCCGCCTGTGGTGGATGCCGCTCGTGCTCATCGCCGGTGCGCTGGTAATCATCTTCAGTGTGCCGTTGATCATCAGTGGACGGCTCCAGGGGATCCGGAGCTTCGTTTCCGAGTACGTGTCGCCATCGCTGGTCCGGACGAACGACCTCGAAGCCGCACTGGCCACCGACTTCGCGGCACGGAGCGAACTGGCGGAAGGCAGCGGCCAGTCGTCGGCGGCCGCCAAGGCAGCCGCCGCCGCGCAAACGGCCATCGCCGACGATGAACGCGGCCTCGACTCGCTGGTGAAGTACGTGGGCATCGAGAGCGCGTCCCTGTTCGGCGCCGCGACGGCGTCCATCGATGCATGGCGACGCGAGGAGGATCGCTTCGCCGAACAGGCGCGCACGGACCAGAGCGCCATTCATGGGGCCTCGTCCACCGCTGCCCGTGCGCGACGGTGGGAAGCGGTAGAGCTCGCGCTCGCGGACCTCCAGAAGCTCGAGGACGAGTTGACGCGCATCTCGCTGCTGCAGCGCGCGACGATCAGCCACCTGGAACGACTCAGCATGCTGGTGCCCACCTGGCTGGTGCCATTGGCGCTGCTGGCGCTGGCCGCCGTCGGGTGGACTGCACGGCGCACCATCCTGCTGTCACAGGCGGCGGAAAAGGGGCAACGCGACGCGGAGCGGGCCATGGCGGCGAAGTCGGCACTCATGCGCGGCGTCACCCACGACCTCAAGAACCCGCTCGGCGCCGCGCGCGGCTACGCGGACCTGCTCGCGGACGAAGCACTGGGACCTGTTCCCGACGCACAGGCCAAGGTGATCGCACGCCTTCGGAGCCTGCTCTCGGCGACGCTGGAGACCGTGAACGACCTCGTCGAGCTCTCGCGGACGGATGTCGAGGGACTTCGCATCGATCGGCGGGACAGCGATCTTGCCGTCATCGCGAAGGATTGCGTGGACGACTATCGCGCGATGAGCGACGCGGGTGGCATCGCGCTCCTGTTCGTCGTGGAGAAATTCCCGGACGGCCAGTCAGCCGTCCTTTCGACTGACCCGCTGCGCGTGAGGCAAGTGCTGGGCAACATGCTCTCGAACGCCGTGAAATACACGCCACGGGGTGGGCGCGTGCAGGTCCGCATCACGCTCGGCAACGACGCCGAGATCGGCCCGGTGATCGCGTGCGACGTGTCGGATTCCGGACCCGGCATCCCCGAAAATCTCAAGGAGCGGGTATTCGAGGAATTCTTTCGTGTCCCCGCCACGGTGGCCGTGGCGCCGGGAACCGGCGTGGGTCTCGCGATCGCCCGCAGGCTGGCGCGACTGCTCGGCGGCGACATCCGACTCGCAGAAACGCCCGGCGGCGGTTCGACTTTCTCACTGTTGCTGCCACTGCCGAGTGCGAGCGGCTGACGCGTAGTCGAACGACCGGAAGTCCTACGCCGGCGGACGGCCGCCGGGGCGACCACCTCCTGCTCCACGACCACCGGCGCCGGCCTGCGTGACGGGAGTGCGGAACCAGTCGGGCAGCTTGTCCCACTGCGCGGGCGTGAGGATCGGCTGCATGGCCTTCACCGCAGCCACGTAGTAGTCGCGCGCCAGCTGCAGCGCTGGCTGGATTTTCGGGAACGCCTGCCGAATGTCGCCGCCCGCGGAATCGAGCTGCACCTGCAGCTCCAGCACGAGCGCGGAGTCCCGTGCCTCGAGCGCCGACGCCACGGAGTCGACGGCGTGGAGCTGCGCGCTGTCCATCGCGAGGTGCAGCGAGTCATTGAACAGGCGGATGGTGGTGGCGGGATTGGGCGAGACGCGGGAGATGATGGCCTGCACGTCGACGCCACCGCCTGCGGCGCCGGCCCGACCGGTGATGGCGCGCAGCATTGCCTGGGTGCGATCGCGCTGCATGTCCGGCCCGACCTGCAGGCGGCCGGTGAAGGCGATCTGGAAGGGATTGAACACCGCTGAGCGCGTCGCGGGATTGTTGCCAAAGCGTTCGTTGACCTGGAAGAGGAACCGCGTCGCAGTTGGATCGAAGCCTCTCACGAACAGCAGGTTGGGATCGACGCGACTGGTCTGCCCCCATCCGTGCAGGTTGTCGGCGCCATGCAGCAACTGGTCGAGCCCGGTGAGCGGGTTGACGAGTTGCACCTGCATCTGGAGCCGTTGCTGGATGGCGCCGCCGAGGTTGGGCCGGAAGTTCGCCTGCACGTCGAAGCGTGGCGCCCAGTCGCCGACACACGTGTTCCGCCCCGCGATGGTGCCGAGTTGCGCGAGCAGGCAGCTGCGCGCCTTTGCCGGTGCGCCGGCGAGCAGGCGCGTCATGCCATTGGCGATGGCGGAGTCCGGCGCGGTGGCCGGTTCGTAGACGAATGCGCGGTCGTTGCGCGCCCCGTCGCCATTGATGTCGCTGCCGACCAGCGGTGTGTACGCCGCGCCGGAGCTGTACCCGAGCACCGCGGTGAGGTCGAGCCACGACTTCGCCATCCACGTCATGGTGCCCTGGATGTTGTGCGTGCGCCCGAGATTGCTGCGTGCCCACGAAATCACGTTGGGATCCCCTGCTGTCGTGGCCGACGAGAACCCGCCGGCCGGCGATCCACCGGAGAACGACGACTGGTCGCGCACATTCTGGTAGGTGTACGAGAGACTCCAGATCAGGTTGGTGAGACTGACACCGTTCACCGTCGTGGTGACCTGCGCGGTGCGCGAGGCGAGCGTGGAGGAGATGTCGTACACGTGCGCGAAGTTGCTCACGCGGCGTGACGCGAGCACGCTCACCGCGCCCGTGCCCGGCACGATGGACGCGGCGGGCACGAACACAGGGCGGTTGTCGAGGCCACCGAGCTGGAACTTCGACGAGTTGTCGAGGTTGAGATCGGCGACGCCGTACAGGTTGGTGCCGAGTGCGTAGGAGCCATCGACGCTGGCGCTGTAACGGAGACCGAGCCGCTTCTGGAAGCCGAGCGAGCCGCGCCAGGCGCGCGGTGCCGTGAAGCCGGGGTCGAAGACCGTGACGTTGGACCTGCTGTTCGAGAAGTCCTGCAACGGCCCGGTGCCGTCGAGGCAGGAGACGGGAAGCGCGTCGGGGTCGCTCTGGTAAAGGGACCAGTCGGGTATGGGCACCGCGCTGCCGACGCACACGAGCTGTGTCTCGCCCGATGGAAGGCCCGTGGCGGCAATGGCGGAACTGAACAGCGCCGACGGCGCCTTGCCGCGAAACTCGCCGATACCACCGCGCAGGACGCCAAAGGTGTTCACGCCACCAGGGACCGCTGCGCCGGCACCGCCACCGCGCCCACCGCGACCGCCGCCGCCGCCACCACCCCCGGCCCCTCGCCCACCCCGACCGCCGCCCGCGTCGGGGACCTGGTCCACGCCGTTCACGCGATTCTGCGCGCCGATGATCCACGTGAACCCGAGTCGCGGGCTCACGTGCACTTCGGAGGGGAAGTCCGACGTGCGCAGGCCGAACTCCGATTCGACCACGGGGTTCGCAGCTGGCGCGCCGCGATAGTTGGATGTCTCGAGGCGAGCGCCGTACACGAACTGCCACGCGGCGCTCTTCCGCCAGCTGTCGCCGACGTACAGGCCGCCGTTCAGCGCGCTCGTGGATCGGGCCGAAGGCGAGAAGAGGCGCGTGTACTGCGACGGCTGATTCGCCGCGAAGTCCGACAGGGAGTTGAAAGTGAACGTGCCGTCACGATTGGTTGCAGCGAACTGCGACACGTCGGAGAGGTTGAGCAGCAGACCGAGCTTCCATCGGTGGCCGCCAGTGCGGATCCAGGAGACTTCATCCGTGATTTCGAGCACGTCGTTCGTGCTCGAGGTGGGCAACGCCGGATTGCCGCCGAAGTTCAGGCTGCTCACGCCGAGCGCGCCGTCGGAGAGCAGCGAGGACACGCGGACGCGTCCTTCGGGGCCCGTGTAGTACGGATTGGCCGACTGGATGCTGCGCGAGTAGTACGCCCGCCCCTCGTTCACGAATTGGTCGTAGAGCGTGGAGGACAGCGAGAGCATCACGCCACCCGCGGACGTACCGCGATCGCCGCCGAGTGGCGGAATGCCGAGCTGGTCGCTGCGGTAATTGTCGGCGTGCGAGCCGGACCAGTTGAGGCGCGCCGTCAGCGAGTGGTCGTCGTTGATGTGGTAGTCGAAGCGGGCGATGCCCGTGGCATTGTCGGTGAGGCGGTCGGACGGAATGCTGCCGAGCGTGAGCGGCACCGCGTATCCCGAGAGAAGGCCGAGGAACCGCGCGGCGGAATCGGGCTGGACGCCGAGGCGCTGGAGGGCGAGTGGGTCCGCGCTGAGTAGCGACTGGAGGTTGCTCGTTTGCCGGTTCAC
>JBDTYL010000337.1:0-5427 GCA_040005695.1 bacterium
CGTTCACGAGCCATCCGCGCCCCGCGTCCGCGAAGAACACCCACGCGCCGTCGGCACGGAACCGTGTGCGTCGAAAACCGGCATGGGCGTCGCTCGCGGACAGGCGGATGTCGCTGCGGTACTCGAGTTGTGCGAGCGCGATGCGATCACACTGCGCGGGACGACCCGGCACCGGAGTGCCAGTGGCGCACGTGCCCACGTCCGTGCCGCCGGTGGTGCGGAAGTCGAAGCCGGGAACGGTGCCCGGTCCGTCGATCGACAGTCGGCGCTCCACGGGCAGTGCGTCGCCGCTCAGCCATCCGCCAAGCACGAGCCGCAGGTTGAGCGACGACGGTGGGGAGACGCGGTTGTAGCGACGCAGGTCCAGGAAGCCGCGCTGGTAGCGCGTCGGTCCGGACTGCGCGGTGCGGACGCCGGCGGACGTCGGTGCGAGGTCGTCGATGGTGCCCGTGCCGCGCTCGTAATCCGCCAGGACGAACCAGCCCGCCCACGGGTTGAAGGCGTCGTTCCGCGTGTCGATGCGGAGGGTGAGGTTCGCGACGTGAAAGCGCCCCGCGTCCACGGCGGGGTTCGGCCGCCACGGGAGGTCGTTCTTGAAGACGGTGAACGGGTCGTGCGCGTCGCGCGACCGCCAGCGCTCGTCGCCGTAGCTGAGCGTCAGGTCCGCGTTGTCCGTCGCGCGGAGAGCCGCGTGGATCTGGCCGCCGTGACGTCCGTAGTAATCGCGGTAGTCGCGATGGAAGATGAACGACGCGAGCCCGACTTCCACGTCGCTGAGCTGCCATTGCTCGATCCCGTCCACCACGTCGAACAGCCGTCCGCCGAACGTGGCGCCGTACTTTCGGCCCACGCGCAGCTCGCCATGGACGTCGTGCCCCACGTCCGCAGACGCACTTGAGAAGCTGCTCGCCGTGCGCAGGATCGCCGTCGCGTCGAAGCGCAGGTGTCCCCAGCCCTGGTCGCGGTAGAGCACGGGGCCGACCCGGATGGGCAGTCCCTCCACGCGATTGAACACGCCGGCGTTGGCGATGTCGAGCCGGTTGAAGTTGCGCCGTCCCTGACGCTCGAAGCGGCGCCACCACTGGTCCTCCGTCCCGCCGTCCGTCGCCGCGGCGACAAGCTGGTCGCCCGCCAGCGTGAACCGCAGCGGCGGGTGATACACGCGAATCTCGCCGCCGATCGATGCGCGCTCCACACCATCCACCTCGCCGCCCACCACGAGGAGATCCCCGTCGATGCGCGCACCGCGCCGCAGGAGGACGTCGGCATTGATCGCGAGCACGCGCCCCGTCACGTGGCCCGCGATCACCACGGGTCCGTGCAGCACCGCCACGTCCCCAGTCACGGTGCGGCCGCTGTCCACCGATACCGAGTCCATCGCCCGGAGGGCCACCGTCGAGTTGAACAGCGCTACCGCTTCGCTCGCCACGTCCCGTGGCAGCGCCGCGGGCAGCTGAAGCGTATCACGGCCCTGCGCGACGGCTGGCGCGGCGGCGACGGCCAGAAGACACAGCGCCGTCGCGGCCAGGCACACGGTGCCAGGACGTCCCAGTCGCGGATTCATTCGTCGCCCACCGCGATGCCGAGTCGCCGCATGCGGCGATAGAGGTTGGCGCGATCCGTCTTCAGGCGCCGCGCCGCGTCGGTGACGTTGCCCGATGCGGACGAGAGGGCGCGCACGATGAGGAGCCGCTCGTGCGCATCCAGCGTGTCGGTAAGCGATTGATCGAGCCCGGATGCATCGGGCAGCGGCTCCTCTGCACGTCGCGGCACGCCCGCCATCGAAAGCACGGCGAGCACGTGACGCTCGTCCACGTCGCCGCCCGCATGAAGGATCGCCAGCCGCTCCACGATGTTCGCCAGCTCACGGATGTTGCCCGGCCAGCGGTGTCCACCGAGCACGGCGAGCGCCGCCGGCGTCCACTTGGGCGCGCGACGTCCCGTGCGCGCATGATGCATCGCGGAGAAATGCGCCACGAGCGCGGGGATGTCGTCGGGACGCTCGTGCAGCGGCGGCACGTCGATGGGAATCACGTTCAGGCGGAAGAACAGGTCCTCCCGGAACGAACCGTCTTCCACTGCGCGCGCGAGGTCGCGGTTCGTCGCGCTCACGATGCGGACGTCCACGCGGATGGGCTTCGCGCCCCCGACGCGCTCGATCTCGCGCGCCTCGATCGCGCGCAGCAGCTTCGCCTGCGCCTCCAGCCCCAGGTCGCCCACTTCATCCAGGAACAACGTCCCGGTGTGGGCAAGCTCGAACCGTCCGATGCGCCGGTCCGTCGCCCCCGTGAACGCGCCCTTCTCGTGACCGAACATCTCGCTCTCCACGAGGTCGCGCGGGATCGCGGCGCAGTTCACGCGCACGAAGGGCCGGTCGCGGCGCGCGCTGCCGAAGTGGATCGCGGCCGCGACGAGTTCCTTCCCCGTGCCCGACTCACCGGTCACGAGCACGCGGGCATCCGTGGGCGCGATGCGCGCGATCATCTCGCGCACGGTGGCCATCGCCGGGCTCGTGCCGATCATGTCGCCAGCGAGTCCCAGGTCTTCGCGCAGCGCCCGGGCCTCGCGTCGCACGCGGCGCAACTCGAGCGCGGACGCCAGCGCGAGTAACACCCCTTCGGGCGTCAGCGGCTTCTCGAGAAAGTTGAACGCGCCCAGCTTCGTCGCCTTCACGGCGTCGCTCAGCCCCGCCTTGCCGCTCATCATGATCACCGGCACGTCGGGCGACGTCTCGCGCAACCGCGCCAGTGTCGCCAGTCCATCGAGCTCGCCGGGGATCATCAGGTCCAGCAGCACGACGTCGGGTTCGCTCTCCGCCGCCCGGGCAAGGCCGCCCGCGCCTTCCGCGGCGTCGCGCACCTCATAGCCCTCGCTCGCCAGCAGGGCGCCCACCATGCGGCGGATGTTGGGTTCGTCGTCGACGATCAGGATGCTCGGCACACGCCTACCGGATCTCGGGACCCGACGGAATTGCCGGCCGCTCCGCCGCGCGCTCCGTCAGCAGGCGCGTCGTGAACCGCTGTCCCTCCGAGATGCGCTCCACCTCGAGGGCGATGGCGTCGATCGCCTGCTCCATGCGCTCGAGGCGGTCGCCCACCTCGCGCGGTACAGCCGAGTCGAGTGGCTTCATCTCCAGGCGACGCGCGTAGGCGCGCACGATGGGGTAGAAGATCGCGATGATCGGGATCGACGAGACGAAGATGATCGGGATGAGTATCGGGCTAGGCATGTTGTCCTCTGGATTCGGGCACCGCTGCGTCGAGGGGCAGGAGCAGACGCATCGTCGTGCCCTCGCCGGGCACGCTTTCCACTTCCACCGTACCGTCGTGCGCCAGCAACGTCTGCCGCACGATCGCCAGGCCGAGGCCCGTGCCGCCAGGCTTGTGGGTCACGTACGGTTCCCATATCCGCGCGAGCCGGCCGGCCGGTATGCCGGCGCCCGCGTCGTGCACCACCACTTCCACCAGGGGCCGCTCGCCGCGGCGCGTTCGCTGCACACGCAGCGCGATGGGCCCATCGGGCGGGCTCGCCTCCACGGCGTTCAGCAGCACGTTCGTCAGCGCGCGGCCCAGCGCATCGACATGGCCCGGCACCATCGGCACGTCGTCGCCGATCTCGATGACGAATGGATGCCCGTCGGGCACGGCACTCCGCGCGACGCTGCGGGCGAGTTCGCCGAGGTCCACGGGTGCGCGCGGCCCGTCGGGCAGTCGCCCGAACTGCGAAAAGTTGCGCGCCATGTCCTCGAGTCGCCGCGACTCCACCTCGAGCACGTCGATCGTCTCCGTCAGCGCATCGGGTGCGTCGCGCCGCAGCTTCGCGATGGCAAAGCGGATGGGCGTGAGTGGATTCTTCAGCTCGTGCGCCACCTGCCGCGCCGACTCGCGCAGCGCCGTGGCGCGCTCCGCCTCCAACGCGCGAACGCGGCCCAGTCGCAGCTCGGTGGACATCTCGCGCATCCGGTTGCGCAGCACGACGAATTCCGGCGCGCCCTTGCGCGGCGGACCTTCGGGCAATGATTCGCCCCGCTCGATCGACGACGTCCACCCCACCAGTTCGCTCAATGGCCGGCTGAGGTTGCGGCTGAGGTGGCCGGCCACGCGCGATGCGACGAGGGCGAACAGCACGCAGGCGAGCAGCGCCGCGCTGGCCGCGACGACGGGCGCCTTGCGCGTCATCAGGAATTCCATCTGGCGCGCATGCAGCAGGCCGTCCTCCAGCGTGCGCTGGTGCTCGTCGAGCGCCTGCCGCTGCGCGGGAACGAGCGGCGCCGTGCGCGCGGCAGCCAGCGCGCGGCTGCCCGTCTCGGCGATGCGCTCCATCGCCGGGATGGTGCCGAGGAGTGGCAGCGCCCGCACGACGGTGAGCTCCCACGCCGCCGCGAGGAGGATCGTCGGGATGAGCGCGAAGCCGAGGAGGATGAGGAAGAGACGAGCGCGGAAACCGACCTGCTTCACGAGTGCTCCCGACGGGCGCGCGAGGAGGATGTTCGTCGGAAACATACAGACGGCTCCGGTACCCAACCACCCTGCGTACGGACTCATACGAACATCGCACGCGCGTCACGGGACGCGCCGTCACCGTCCGCCATGAGGCGGTCGCGGCATTGCGCGTAGCGCCGCGGCACTGCCCGCTATAGATTACTGACTGGCCATTCAGGGAGGCGCGAGCTCGTGAGCCCGCGGCGCCAGGGGTGACCAGTCACTGACGGTGACGGCGTGATCGGTGCCGCCCTGGTTTGACTGCGCGTCGCGCAGTGGGGCGAGCCGGTGTACCCGCGCACCGCGAACATCCGCTCCACGCGTGCCGGCCAAGCGCCGATCGAAGCTGTTCTGGCGCACGACGCGATGCGAGCACGGGCTGCACACAAACGAAAGGCACGCCCGCTCACACGCCATGCGTCACAGGACGCAAGGGACAGAATGAATCCACGCTCCCCGCGGAACGCGCCCCACTCTGGTGCTGCGCTCATCCACCGCGGACCCCAGGCGCTCAGCGCCCCGCGCGCCACCTCGGCCAACTACGCGCCGCAGATGCACGCCCCGAACGCCGCCCTCCTCATCGACTTCGACAATGTCACGATGGGCATCCGCTCCGACCTCGGCAAGGAGCTGCGCACGCTCCTTGGCTCGGAGATCATCAAGGGCAAGGTCGCCGTCCAGCGCGCCTACGCTGACTGGCGCCGCTACCCGCAGTACATCGTCCCGCTCGCCGAGTCGTCCATCGACATGATCTTCGCACCCGCCTACGGGTCGTCGAAGAAGAATGCGACGGACATCCGCCTCGCCGTGGACGCCATCGAGCTCCTGTTCACGCGGCCCGAGATCGGCACCTACATCCTCCTCTCCGGCGACAGCGACTTCGCGAGCCTGGTCAACAAGCTCAAGGAGTACGGCAAGTACGTCATCGGCGTCGGCATCCGCGAGT
>JBDTYL010000338.1:0-2889 GCA_040005695.1 bacterium
AGTGGCACGACGGCACCCCGTTCACGTCCGCTGACGTCAAGTTCAGCTTCGATTCAGTGCTGCTGCGCTTCCACTCGAGAACGCGTGCGTCACTCGGCCCCATCCTCCTGCGCATCGACACGCCAGACGACTTCACGGTGGTGTTCCAGTTCAAGCGGCCGTATGCGCCGTTGCTGGCCCAGCTCGACGTGAGTGAGGGACCGATCCTGCCGCGACATCTCTACGCTGGCACCGATCCACTCACGAACCCCGTGAACATGGCACCCGTGGGGACGGGCCCCTACCGGTTCACGTCGTACACGCACGGCGCCGAGATCCGGTACGCCGCCAACGAGCACTATTTCCAGCGCGTACCGAGCATCAACTCAGTGGTGTTGCGTGTCATACCGGACGGCAGCACGCAGGTGGCGGCGCTCGAGGCAGGCGAAGTCGACTGGCTGTTTGGCGTGCCCGGGCCCGACCGTGCACGGCTCAAGCGCGATCCGCGCATCCAGCTCGAACAGACGGCCGTGAGTCCGGGCGGGGGGAACTGCATCACCACGGTCGGCTTCAACCTCGACAAGCCCGTGTTTCGCGACGTGCGTGTGCGGCACGGTATCGCCCAGGCGCTGGACCGACAGCAGTTCGTGGAGCGCGTGGCCTTCGGGGACGGCAGGATGGCCGACGCACCGATCTCCTCTGCCATCGCCTTCGCACACGCCAGCGATCTCCACATGCCGGGGTTCGACACTGTGGAAGCCGCCCGCCTGCTCACGGCGGCCGGATGGCAGCGTACCGGCTCGGCGACGCGTGTGGCCCATGGCGTACCTGCGATCGCCGATGGCACCCCGTTCGTCGTCACGTTCAAGGTGATGAGCGGCATGGCGCCCTATGGGGAGCTGCTCAGGGCGCAATTGCGGCGCGTTGGCGTGGACCTCCGCGTTGTCGCGCTTGAGCCTGTCGTCTTTGCGCAGACGGTGTTCACGGCGCGCGACTTCGACGTCTCCATCGCGCCGTACTGCCAGGGGATCGATCCACAGATCGGCGTGCAGCGCATGTTCCTCACGTCGAGCATCGCCAAGGTGCCCTTCTCCAACATGGCGGGCTATCGGAACACCACGATGGACAGCCTGTTCGACGCGGCGGGATCGGCGCTCGACATCACGGAGCGGAAGCGACTGTATCGGGAGATCCAGGTGCTGGCCGTGAAGGACCAGCCGTACATCTGGCTCGTCGAGACCACCTCCACGCGCGCGCACACGAGCCGATGCACTGGCTTCGGTCCTTCGTCGCATTTCGCGGCCACGGCGACCTGTTCCTCGTGACGCACTGGTACATAGTCCGGCGCACGCTCCAGATCTTTCCCACGGTACTCGGTATCGTCCTCGTCGCCTTTCTTCTCGTGCACCTGGCACCGGGCGATCCGGTCATGGCTGTGGCGGGGGAGCACGGGGATCCGGCGTACTATGCATTCATGCGCGAGCGGTTCGGCCTGGACCAGTCGGTGCCTCGTCAGCTGCTCACCTACCTGGCGCGCCTCGCGCGCGGCGACCTCGGTAACTCGTACGTGCAGGGGCGGAGCACGCTCGCCATCATCATGGAACGGGTTCCGGCCACGGCCCTGCTCGGCGGCGCCGCGCTCCTGTTTGCGCTCGTGCTTTCCCTCCCGCTCGGCGTCATTGCCGCACGGCATCCCGACAGTGCCCGCGACGGCGCCATCAGCGCAATGGCCCTCGCGCTGTTTTCCGCACCGGCATTCTGGCTGGCGCAGATGGCCATCCTGTGCTTCGCCGTGGGCCTGCGCATCTTTCCCGTGCAAGGCATGATGACCGCGGGTTCCGACGCGACCGGTGTGCAGCATGTCTTCGACATCGCCCGACACCTGGTGCTCCCCGCCGTTGCGCTTGGCGCGCAGGAACTGGCTGTGCTGGTACGCCTTACCCGCAGCGGATTGATCGACGAGCTCGACCGCGACCACATCCGCACCGCGCGCGCGAAAGGCGTGCGCGAGCTCGCCGTACTCGTGCGCCACGCCTTTCCGCGCGCACTCGCGCCGACGATCACGGTCGTCGGTGCGCGCATCGGGCACCTGCTCGCCGGTGCAGCCGTCGTCGAGGTGGTGTTCGGGTGGCCCGGCCTGGGTCGCCTGCTGTTCAGCGCCCTCGAGACGCGCGACGTGCCCGTCCTGCTCGGGCTGTTCATCGTCATCTCCTTCTCGGTGGTCGTCGTGAATCTCGCGACGGACCTGCTGCATGCGGCCATCGATCCGCGCATCACACTCGACTGACCTTGCACCGGCGCATGCCGTACCGATCGTCGCGTTTCAGCGGCGTTCGGCGGTTGCGTCGATGCTGGCGCGACCCACGGGGCGAACAGGATTGGTCCTCCTGCTGGCCACCCTGGCACTCGCCGTGATCGCTCCGGCATTCGTGCGGACCGATCCCTTTGCGCTCAGTGGTTCACCACTCGCACCGCCAACGCTTGCGCACCCGCTGGGCACGGACGCGCTTGGCCGCGACCTGTTGAGCGGCGTGGTGCACGCTGCGGGTGCATCGCTGCTCATCGCGATGGCCGTGGTGCTGGTGGCAATGGCGTGCGGCGCGTCCATCGGACTGCTGGCTGGCTATCGTGGTGGCTGGATCGACGATGCGCTGAGCCGCGCAATAGAACTCTTCCAGGTCATGCCCCGGCTGTTCGTCGTTGCCATCGTCGTCGCGCTGTTCGGTCCGGGTGTCGATCGGGTCGTGTTCACCCTTGGCCTCACGTCCTGGCCCATTCTCGCGCGCGTCGTCCGCAATGAGGTGCTGGTCACGCGCCAGGTCGAGTTCGTCGTGGCCGCGGAGGCCCTCGGTGCGTCGCCCGGCTATGTCGTGTGGCGCGTGTTGCTCCCCAACGTGCTGCCCAGCCTGG
>JBDTYL010000339.1:0-10892 GCA_040005695.1 bacterium
CCGGAGACCCTGGTGACGATGCTCGAGGAGCAGATGCGCGAAGCGGCGGTGGCGCTGGACTTCGAGGCGGCGGCCCGATTGCGCGACCAGCTGTTCGAGGTCAAGGCGCGCATGGGCTCCGCAGCGGGACGCGGCAAGGTCGCCGCCGACGCCAAGGCGGCACGATGACGGACGCCGCCGCGTCAGGCGCGCACGATCATCCGCCGCTGGTCCCGCCACGGGCGGAGGAGGGAGCGCTCGCGATGAGCGAGGACGAGCTACGCGACTGGGGACACCGCTTCGGACGCTCGGCACGCGCGCCGCTCCTCGTGACCATCACCGGGGAGCTGGGAGCGGGCAAGACCACGCTCGTGCAGGCGATCTGTCGCGGCTTCGGCGTCACGGAAGAAGTCACCAGCCCCACCTTCGCACTCGTCCACGAGTACGTCGCGCCGCGGTCGACCGTGCACCACCTCGACCTCTATCGCCTGGATCGACCGGACCAGCTGGAGGCACTCGCCTGGGACGAAATACTCGCGGGCGGAGGGCTGGTACTGGTGGAGTGGCCCGAACGCGCCGGCGACCGCCTGCCGGGCGGGCACGTCACGCTGTCGCTGCAGCACCTGCCGGACGACCCGGACCGCCGGCTCCTGTACGCGGGGTGGACGCATTGATCACCCTCGTGCTCGAAGCCTCGACGTACGCGGGGAGCGCGGCGCTGCTCGACGGCCAGGCGGTCGTGGCGGAGCGCTCCGTCGCGATGCGCGGCCGCGAGCACGAGATGCTCATGCCGGCAGTGTCCGACCTGCTGGCCGCCAGCGATCTCGTGCGGGGCGCCATCGGTCGTGTGGTGTGCGGTGCAGGGCCCGGCGCCTTCACCAGCCTGCGCGTCGCAGCGTCGATCGCCAAGGGAATCGCGATGGCATTGCACATCCCCCTCGTGACCGTATCATCGCTCGCGCTCATGGTGGCCGCGCGCACGCCGCAGGCGCCAGGAAGGTTCCTCGCCGTGCTCGACGCGATGCGGGACGAAAGCTACGTGCAGTTGTTCGAGGTCGATGGCGACGGCGAGATGACGGCGATCGGGGGTGTGTCCGTGATCCCCACTGCTCAAGTCGACGCGCTGACCGCCGAATCAACGGCGATGCCCGTGGGTCCCGGCCGCGCCGGCGTGGAGTTCGCCGTCCCGCATGCCGCAGCTGCCGTGAACATCACAAAAATGATCGACTCTGCCGGGTCGGCCATTCTGGCGGAGTGGGAACCAGGCTACGGGCGCCTGGCGGAGGCGCAGGTGAAGTGGGAGGCGGAGCATGGGCGACCCCTCCGGACCTCGTGAAGATCGGGACGCTCGCCATCCGGCCGGCGCGGCGCCCGGACCTCGACGGCATCCTCGGCATCGAGCGCGACTCGTTCGCGGATCCGTGGAGCCGCGAGTCGTTCGAGGCGGTGCTGGGGCTGGACCGGATGTTCGTGCTGGTGGCAGAGCACGCCGACGGGGACGAGCGCGAGGGGGGCTCTCGCGGGCGGCGGATCGTTGGGTTCGTTGTATCCCTGTTGCTGCTGGACGAAGCGGAGATCGCGGACCTGGCCGTCGCGCCGGCTGCGAGGCGGTGCGGCGTTGGCGGCCGCTTGCTGGAGCGCATGATCGCCGAGGTGGCGAGGGAGGGAGTGCGCACGCTGTTTCTCGAGGTCCGGGAATCGAATTCGGCCGCCCGGGCGCTGTATGCGTCGCAGTCTTTCCTACCGGTGGGACGCCGTCTGCGGTATTATCGACATCCAGTCGAAGACGCCCTGTTGCTGAGGCGGGAATTGGCACCGACCTGAAGTAATGTGTTACAGGAGGTTGGTTTTGTAAGTGCAGTAAATGTTTGGTGTTGCGGTCGATTGATGATGTTGCCGAGGACTTACATTTTAGCGTGGGGGCGAGGCATTGATTACTCGTCCAGGGAGGAGGTATGAGTCGGAGCTTGAACAAGGTGACCCTGATCGGAAACCTGGGGAACGACCCTGAGGTGCGGTCCACCACGGGGGGCAATCGTGTGGCGACGTTCTCGCTCGCCACGAGCCGCTCGTGGAACGATGCGGGCGGGGCGAAGCAGGAGAAGACCGAGTGGCATCGCTGTGTGGTGTGGAACACCAAGAACTCGCAGCTGGCTGACATCGTCGAGAAGTACGTGAAGAAGGGCGACAAGCTCTATGTCGAGGGACGGATCGAGTACCGGCAGTGGCAGGACAAGGAGAACCAGACGCGCTATTCCACCGAGATCAACGTCCGCGAGTTGATCATGCTGGGTGGCGGTTCCGGCGGTGGCGGTCGTGCCAGCGGCGACGTCGAGAGCGAGTCGGGCAATGGTCGCGCGCGTCCGGCTACCGCGCCGGCGAAGGCGAAGAGTGGCGCGGGTGGCGATGATTTCGAGGACTTTCCTGGCGCCCTCACGGACGAGGACGACGACCTGCCATTCTGAGTGCAGCGGATGTGGAAAACGCACGGGCGGCGGGCGACGACTGCGTCGCCCGCCGTCCGTGCGTCGTGGCATTTCAATTCATGTGCGCAATGGGATTGACGGACGCGTGACGCACGTCACGCCGGCAGCGAGTTTCTCATCGGGCGACCGATCGTCCTACCTGCAGTCCCGCCGGAGACGGCGGTCGACATCCGACGTTTCCCATGCGCCGCATCCGGCGCAGCAGCCCACGAGCGCGTGAACATTTCCCGTCTCGGCTGGTCGATCCCCGCCGCCGCCATCATCTCCCTCGCACCCACCGTGGTTGTTCGCGCGCAGGACGTTCGCGCCGACATGCCGGCCTCGCACACGGTGAAGCGTGGGGATACCCTGTGGGATCTCGCCAATGCGTTCTTCGGCGATCCCTACCTCTGGCCGACCATCTATCGGCTCAATACCGACCAGATCGAGGATCCGCACTGGATCTATCCGGGCGAGGTGTTGCGCCTGCCCGGACAGGCGCGGACGCAGCCGGAGGAGAGCGTAGTGGCGGAGCGGCCGGTCGTGCGCGTGGGACCGACCGTCTTCCGCAGGAACGTGACGGGGCGGTCGGCGGGTGCGATCGACATGCCGGCACCCCTCGCTCACGTGAACATCGGCGACGTGCTGCGTGCGAGCTTCGTGACGGCCGAGCATGGCCCGCGCGGCGCGGGGAAGATCCTCTTCGGCGCGGACCTCCCGGGCATCGACATGGCGCGGTCCACGACGAATTTCCAGATGTATGACAAGCTGGCAATGGTGCCACCGGTCGGAAGCGTGGCGGCCGAGCACGAGAAGTTCATGACCTACGATCTGGGCGAGACGGTCGAGGAGTTCGGCACCGTCGTGATCCCGACGTCGCTGCTGCAGGTCGTGCGCGCGCCGCAGAATGGCGAGGCGGCCATCGTCGAAGTGCTCGAGGTGTATGGAGCGGTGGATGCGAACGCGCCCGTGATTCCGATCGACACCGCTGGCTCGGGCACACCGGCCCATCCGCGGCCGTACCGGGACGGCCGCATCGCGAAGATTCGTGCGATCTGGCGTCCGGTCGTCCTTCCGTCGCTGAACTACGACGTGCTGATCGATCTCTCGTCGCGCGACGGGATGAAGATCGGTGACGAAGTCGAGATCTATCATGCGCGGGAAGCGGCGATCCTCGACGAGCGGCCGGCGCTGCCCGAAGTCGCCATTGCCACCGCGCAGATCGTTCGGGTCACGCCGTACGGCAGCACGGCGCGCGTGACGTCGCAGCAGCAGCCGGCGATCCGCGTTGGCGAGACCGTCCGGCTCACGGCGCGCATGCCCTGAGCCAGCGGCGGCAGGGCGGGGACGGATGACGTAACGCGTGTCCGCGCATTAGATTAGGCGACCGACATGACCGCGATCGCCCACTTCATCGCCATCACGTGCTACATCGGCGCCGCGGCTCTGGCCGCGACGCCGTTTGCACGTCCGGTTGGAGCCCCCGTGCGGGGCGTCGTCGCCATCCTGGCCGTCGGCGTGCTCGCACACGCGGCCGCCCTGCTGGCCTACGTGCAACGTGTCGGTCAGCTCCCCCTGACGGGCCTCGGCCCGTCGCTGTCGTTCGCGGGTCTTGTCCTCGCGGGCACGCTGCTGGTGGTGGAGATCGTGGCGCGCGACGTGAGCCTCACGCTGGTCGCGGCGCCCCTGGCGGCAGTGCCGACCATCTGCGCGAACCTGATCGGTCTGGTGCCGGGTGTGGAACCGGCGGGCGCGCGCGGGGCGTGGCTGTTTGCGCACATCGCACTGAGCTTCGTGGGGATCGCGTCGTTCGCGACTGCCGCGGCGGCGGGGTGCATGTACCTCGTGGAGCGGCGCGAGCTCAAGTCGCGCCGGTTCGGCGCGATCTTCCGGTTCTTTCCTCCCCTGGCGACGCTCGATCGCGTCAACCACGTGGCTGCGATTGCGGGCTGGATGGTGCTGACGCTGGGTGTCGTGCTGGCTGTCACCTACTCGCTGACGTATCACGAGCTCAGCGCACCCAAGGCCGTGTGGGCCGCGGGCGCGTGGCTCGCGGTGAGCGGCATCGCACTGGGCCGCTCCGTCTGGGGGTGGCAGGCACAGCGCGCGGCGATCTACTCGAGCGTGAGCTTCACGGCCGTGGTCGTTCTCTACGTCGCGGTCCGGCTCACCGAAGCGAACGGCGGGGGGCGCTTCCTGTGAGTGGCGTGCCGCTCCTCGTCGAGGCGGATGGCCTGCGCGTGTTGATCGTGGGCGGCGGCGCCGTGGGCACGCGCAAGGCGAAGCAGTTCGCCCAGGCGGGGGCCGTCGTCCGCATCGTCGCGCCGACGCTGGATGACGCACTCGAGCGGCTGGTGCTCGAACATGCGCTGGATGTCCACCGCCGGCCCTACGAGTCGACGGACATCGGCGACGCGCACCTGGTGGTGGCGGCGACCAACGATCGGCTCGTCAACACAACGGTGGCGCGCGACGCCGAGGCGGCGCATCGCCTGGCGAATGCCGCGGACCATTCCGGCGAGGGCAACTTCGCGGTCATGGCGGCGCATCGCCGTGGTCCGCTCACCATCGGCGTAAGCGCGGGCGGCGTGCCCGCCGCCGCGCTCCGTATCCGCGACGCGATCGCGGAGCGGTTCGATGCGCGCTATGGCGACGCGCTGCATCAACTCGGCGCGCTGCGCCGGCGCCTGCTTGCGTCGGGCGATGCGCACCGGTGGCGGGAGAAGTCGCCCGAACTGATCGACGACGATTTCTGCGAAGCGGTCGAGCGGGGCGAGCTCGCCGAGAGGATCGCGGAATGGCCGTGATCGTGCTGGGGGTGAGCCATCATGGCGCGCCCCTCGAGGTGCGCGAGCGGCTGACCTTCGCGTCGCGCGAAGTGGTGCCGATCCTTGCGAGGCTCAAGGCGCTCGTCGGCGTGCGCGAGGGCGTGCTGCTCTCCACGTGCAACCGCACGGAATTCTACCTCGTGGAGGGCGAGACCGAGGCGGCGAGCGCCGCGTGGCGGATCCTGTCGGACCGGCTGGGCGCCGACGCAAGCAGCTATGGCTACGTGCGACGCGACCGTGACGCCGTGACGCACCTGTTCCGCGTGGCGTCGGGAATCGAGTCGATGGTGATGGGTGAGGCGCAGATCCACGGGCAGGTGCGGGAGGCGTGGGAAAAGAGCCGCCAGGAAAGCGGCGCGGTGCTCAACCGGCTGTTCCAGAACGCGTTGCTCACGGGCGGCCGCGTGCGCCACGAGACGAAGCTGGGACACGGAGCGCTCAGCGTCAGCTCCGCGGCGGTGCAGCTGTCGAAGAAGATCTTCGGCTCCCTCGCGGGGCGGCGCGCGATGGTCCTTGGCGCGGGCGAGATGGCGGAGCTCGCGCTCGCGTCGCTCCAGCAGGAGGGCGTGCATGCGGCCGTCGTGGCAAACCGAACGTTCGAGCGCGCGCAGGCGTTGGCCGCGCAGTACGGGGCGACGGCCGTTCGGTACGAGGAGGCGTGGACGGCCCTGAGTGAGGTGGACCTGCTCCTGTGCTCCACCGCGTCGCCGAGGCCCGTGGTGACCGAAGCACGCGTCCGTGATGCCATCGACCGGCGCGGTGATCGTCCGCTCTGCATCCTCGACATTGCACTGCCGCGCGACGTGGAGCCCGAGGTGGGGCGCCTTGCGAACGTGTACCTCTACGACCTCGATGACCTGCAGGCCGTGGTCAGCGCGAATCTGGCGCGCCGGCGCGGTGAGCTCCCCGCGGCAGAATCGGTGATCGCCGCGGAGGTCGAGAGCTACTGGCAATGGGTGGCCGGACTCGCGGCGGTTCCCGTCCTCACGCAACTGCGCGACGAGATGAATCGCCTCCGCGCACGCGAGCTCGAACTGGTGCTGCGCCGCCTCGGCGAGCTCACGCCAGGGCAACGCGCGATCGTCGAGCAGTTCGCGCAGTCGCTCACCAACAAGTTCCTGCACGAGCCCTCCGTCCGACTGCGAGGTGCCGCGGCCAACGGGCGCGGACTCGGCGTCGTGGATGCCGCGCGATACCTCTTCGCGCTCGATCAACAGGGCGCTGCGTCATCCGACGCGCCGACCGAACCTTCCGCTGCGACCTCTCCCACCCCGACCGATACACAATGAAGACGGTGCTCATCACCGGTGGTGCAGGATTCATCGGCTCGCACGTAGCCGACCGCTTTCTCTCCGAAGGGTGGACGGTGCACGTCCTCGACAATCTCTACAACGGCCGCCGGGAGAACGTGCCCGCCGGCGCGACGTTCCACGAGCTCGACATCCGCGACCGGGCCGCGGCGGAGCTGGTGCGGCAGGTGACACCGGACGTCCTCGTGCACCTCGCGGCGCAGATGGACGTGCGCAGGAGCGTATCTGATCCCGCGTTCGATGCACAAGTGAACGTGCTCGGTTCCTTGAACCTGCTGGAGGCCGTGCGCGAGCATTCGCCAAACACGCGTGTGGTGTTCAGCTCCACCGGCGGCGCGATCTACGGTGACTTCACCGCACCGCCAAACGTGGAGACGTTCGGCAAGAATCCCGAATCACCGTACGCGATCTCGAAGCTGGCCGTGGAGCACTACCTCGCGTACTACGGCCGCGTTCACGGGCTGTCGTACGCCGTGGTGCGCTACGCGAACGTGTATGGTCCGCGACAGGATCCGCACGGCGAGGCGGGCGTGGTCGCCATCTTCTGCGGCCGGATCCTCGGGGGGCAGGCGATGACGGTGTTCGGCGACGGGCTGCAGACGCGCGACTACGTGTTCGTCGGCGACGTGGTGGATGCCACCTATCGCGGCGCAACCGCCGCACTGCCGCGCGTGGAGCTCATCGATACCAGGGCGTTCAACGTGGGGACCGGTGTCCCGACGGACGTGCTGCACCTGGCGCGCACGCTGATGGAGGCCGCCGGCACGGAGGTACCGATCGAGCATGCGCCCGAGCGTCCTGGCGAGCAGCGCACATCGTTCCTCGACGTCGGCAAGGCGACGGCGCAACTCGGATGGCGACCGGCCGTGTCGCTCGAGGAGGGACTGGGGCGCACCTACACGTGGTTCCAGGCGCGCCACGCCGCGAAGGCCGCGACGCCCACCCTGGAGCGTGCATGATTGCACTGCTGCAGGTCGGAGCGGCGGTACCCACCTCGCCGAAAGACCTCGTCCTGAACGCGGGCACGGAGACGCACGTCGTGCTGGCGATCCTCGTCGTGCTGTCGCTTGTGAGCTGGGCCATCATGTTCGGCGTGGGTCGCGAGTTGTCGCAATCGCTGCGCCTCGCCACGCAGTTCGCTCGCGAAGTCGAACGCGCGTCGCGCCTCGCGGCGGCGGGCGAGGTGGCGAAGCACTCGTCTCCCAATGCCGCGCAACGGGTGCTGGTGCGTGCGTTGCAGTTCGTGGGCGACGTGGGGCCATCGCGCCCGCGGGACGCGTTCGCCGAGGAGCCGCTCGCGCAACTGTCCCCAACGGCGGCGGCGTCGCGCGCGGAGACGCTGCGCCTCGTGCTCGACGCCGAGGCGCTGTCGGAGCGCGACCGGCTCGGCCGCTTCCTGCCGTGGCTCGCGACCATCGGCTCCGCGAGCCCGCTCATCGGGCTGCTCGGGACCGTGCTCGGCATCATCGCCGCGTTCCTCGGCATCGCGACGCGCGGGTCAGGCAACCTCGCGGCCGTGGCGCCGGGCGTGGCGGCGGCGCTCATCGCCACGGCGGCGGCGCTCGCCGTCGCCATTCCGGCTACGTTCGGCTACAACATCCTCGCCAACCGGCTGAACCGGCTCGACAACCTGCTCGAAGGATTCGGGACCACGGTGATCGCGATGCTCGTCCGCGAGGGACGCGTCTAGGTGAGCCGCCGCCGCAGGGAGATGCCCCTCAATGCGGAGATCAACGTCGTGAGCCTCATCGACGTGATGCTCCTGCTGCTGGTCATCTTCATGATCACCGCGCCGATGATGCAGGGCGGCGTGGACGTCGCGCTCCCGAAGGCCGATGCGAAGCCGCTGGATCCCAAGAGTGGCATGGTGGTGACGATCGACCGGTCGGGCGCGGTGTACGTCGACGAGACGAAGATGACGCTCTCCGAATTCCGGGCGGCGTTCCGTTCACTGGCGGCCCGCCGCACGGGCGACGGCGTGTACCTGCGGGGCGACGCGAGTGTGCCGTACGGCACGGTGACCCAGGTAATCGCGATCATGCGCGCCGCGGGCGTGGGCGACGTGGGGTTGATGACCGATCCGGAGCCGTCGCGATGATGTCGGCGACCGCGCCGGACCGGCTGTCGATGCGCGCGCCAGTGGCGCTCTCCGTCGTGGTGCACGTTGCGGCGGCCGCGACGTTCCTCGTCGTGCGCACCACGCCCCATCCGCCGATGGCGCCCATCTACTCGGTGAGCCTCGTGGCCGCGCCGGCGGGTGCGCGACAGGTCGGCGTCGTGCAGCCGGCGCCTCCCGTGGCCGAGACGCCGAAGCCGGTGCCCCCCGCACCCACGCCGCTCGCGCGTGAGACGCCGGAACCCGCGAGGATGAAGGCGCCGGCGAAGACGGCCAAAGTGCCTCCGCGCGCACCGAAAACGGCCACGCCGAATGCCACACAGGCGAGCGCCACGCCGGCCGCGGCGGCGCCCGTCGCAGGAGGAGGCCCGCAGGGCGGCAAGGGAGCGGACGTCGCCAACGTGAAGGCGGACGGGATCGCATTCCCGTATCCCGTGTACCTGCAGAACATCGTGCGGCAGATCGCGCTGAACTTCCGGCCGTCTGCACACGGTGCCCTCACCGCGGAGGTCGCCTTCATGATTCGTCGCGACGGAACAGTGGCCGGCGTGCGCCTCACGAAGCGCTCGTCGGTGTATTCCTTCGACCAGGATGCGCTGGCGGCAATCGAGCTGGCATCGCGCGCGTTCGGACCGCTCCCGCAGGGGTTCTCGGACGATGTGCTTCCCGTGATCTTCAGCTTCGACCCACGCCTCATCCGGTGACAGTTCCCATGGCCATTCGCCGCGCGTTCGCCGCGCTGCTGCTGCTCGCGGCACCGCTCGCCGCGCAGGACACGACCCGGGGCGTCCGCATCGGGCTCACGTACAATCCAGGGTCGAGGCCCGGCGTCGTGGTGCTCCCCGGCAAGGGCGTCGGGGCCGACTCGATCCGCGCCATCCTCCAGCGCGACCTCGATTACGGTGACCGGGTCAACGTGATCGTGCTCGATGGCAGCTTGCTCGCCGACGCGACGCGCGCGGCCGCGCCAAGCTGGCCCGTGCTCGCGCGCCTGGGCGCAGCGGCCGCCGTGCAGGTGACCCCGACGACGAGTGGGTTTCATCTCGCGGTGTACGATGTCGCGAAGCAGACGACGGCGCTGATCCGCGATTACGTGTCGCCGCCGATGTCACAGATGCGGGAGTTCCGCTCCGTGGTGCATGGCATGTCGGACGATCTCGAGGAGTCGTTCACGGGGACGCGCGGCATCTCGCGCACGCGCGTGCTGTTCGCGCGAAGCGGCCGCCTGTGGGCGGTGGACAGCGACGGCGAGCAACCCACGGCGCTGGCCGAGCGTGGCACGCCGATGTCCGGTGCCTGGAGTGCCGCGGGAACGGCGGTCGTCTACAACACGCTCGCGCCGTCGCAGATCGTGATCAAGGACGTCGACACTGGTGCCGAGCGCGTGGTCGCGAGCGGCAATGGTGTCTTCATCTCGCCAGTGTTCACTCCGGACGGCAGCCGTGTGGTCTACGCGCACGGTGAGGACGACGGCGTGGACCTCTACACCGTGCCCGTGGCAGGGGGGGGCGGCCGACGGCTCTCGGTGGGACGCGGCAGCGACAACGTGTCGCCGACCTTCAGCCCCGACGGGCGGCGCATCGCGTTCACGTCGGGCCGCGCGGGTCATCCGGAGATCTACACCATGGACGCCGACGGCACGAACGCGGACCTCCTCACCCCGCTCGCCCTTGGCGAGGGTGCGCATCGCGCGGGACCCGACTGGTCACCGGACGGCCGCCTCGTGGCGTTCCACTCGCATGTGGGCAATGCGTTCCAGGTGATGACGATCAGCCTGCGCGACCGGAGTCTTCGGCAGCTGACGAGCGACGGCCGCAACGAGGACCCGTCGTGGGCGCCCGACGGACGCCACCTCACGTTCACGTCCAACCGCACCGGCACCCGGCAGTTGTGGGTGCTGGATATCGAGAGCGGCCGCACGCGGCAGCTCACGCACGGCGCAGGCGACGCCCGAAATCCTGCCTGGTCGCCACGCCTTGCTTCCCGTTGATCCTTCGAAGTCGGTTCGCCACGACTTCTTCACCCTGGAGACCAGAATGATTCACCGCCACGCACTGCTGTCGCTCGTCGTCCTCCTCGGGGCCGCGAGCCTCGGCGCCTGCCGCAAGAAGCCAGAGGCCGCGCCCGTTCCCGTCACAACGGCCGACGACGCGTCACAGCGCCGCGCCGACTCCATTGCCGCGGACGCCGCGCG
>JBDTYL010000340.1:0-7587 GCA_040005695.1 bacterium
AACGCCGTGGCCGTGCACGACATCGAGGCCGCGATCTTCGGCACCACGCTCGGCATGACGGGGCAGGGCGAGAACACCACGGGCGGCCACGGGCTGCACATGCGTGCCATCAACAAGGTGCGCGCGGCGGGCTCCATCCGCGCGGCCGTGGAGAACGGCACGGTCACGAGCGGCATCATGCACGCCTGCGTGACGAAGGGCATTCCCTTTGTCCTCACCGGCTCCATTCGCGATGACGGCCCGCTGCCCGACGTCATCACCGATTCGCTCGCCGCGCAGGACGCCATGCGCGCGCACGCCATCAAGGCGACGATGGCGATCCTCATCGCCACCGCGCTGCATGCCATCGCCACGGGCAACATGCTGCCCGCCTTCGTCACCGAGCCGGACGGCTCGCTGCGCGAGCTGTCGACGATCTGCGTGGATTCCCTGGAATTCGTCGTGGCCAAGCTGAAGGATCGCGGCACCCATCAGGCGTTCGGCGTCGTCACCAACGCGCAGGATTTCATGCACATCCTCCGCCTGTATGTCGAGCGTGAGCTCGACCAGCGCGGCACGCCGGTGCCCGCATGAACGAGGAGACGCGCACGCGCTTCCTCTCCGCCATCGCAAGGCAGGTCCCCGCCGACCGCGTGATCGAGGTGCATCTCTTCGGCGCCATCCGGCAGGGCGGCATGGAGAGCGGCGTGGCCGTGATCGCGCTCGAGCGCGCGTCCGCGGCGAGGCCGGAGCCGTCGCTCGACGTCGACGGCGGTTACGTACCGGCGGCCGCCGTGGCCCAGGCGGCGGAGCTGGAGAGTCACGCGGCGATTGCCGTGATCGATGAGCTCAGCGACGAGGCGGCCTTCGTCGCCGACGAGGCCGTTGAGCCGTCGCCGTACTCGGATGGTCATCCTGAACCCCCGGTGTGTCATCCTGAGCCCTCGGTGTGTCATCCTGAGCGCAGCGAAGGATCTGCTTCTCCCGACGCCGCGAGCGCATCTGACGCGGATGGCCGCCGCGACGTGATGGACGACCTCGATGCCGGAAACGACGAGCGTCCCGTCCTCGACATCGCCCCCGCTTCACGCTACACCGTCTACAGCGCGCGGTACCGCTACACGCTCAAGGGCATCGACCGCGGCAAGTGGGACGTGTCCGTCACCGAGGAAGCGGATGCGCCGCTCCTCACTGTGGACGCCGTCGTGCGTGGCGTGCAGCGCCGCTCGGGCGACGCGGACGAAGTCGAGCGTCTCTCCGGCGACGAGTTCCGCGCCACGCTGCCTACGGCACAACCCGCCGCCTGAGCACCACGCGACCGGTGAGGCCCGCGTAATTGCCCACCAGCGAGTCCCCCACCTGCGTCCCCACGAAGGTGGCCAGGTGCTGGTGCGCATCCTGGTTCACCAGCAGGGTGAGCTCGATGCGCGTGCCGTCGCGCGTGCCGGCAATGCCATCCCGGATGGAGAGGCGCCGGTTGCGCGAATACCAGCCGCTCAATGAGGCGTGCGTCGCGCCCGGCGTCTCGACGTAGAGTCGCATCACGTCGATGTACGGTATCGCCTGTGCAGGCCCCTGCGCGATCTCGTAGTCCCCCTCGATCGACGGATCCACCGGCGACTGCGTGACGTCGACCGCCCCCGAACGCAGGAGCGCCACGGAGCCGAAGACCCCGATGCCGCCCGCGAGCCGGTTGATGATGCCCGAGCCCGTGAAGGGATCGTTCCGCGAGCGGTAGTAGTCGAAGTAGTTGGTATCCACGGCGAACACCGTGTAGTCCTGCCGGAAGCCCGGGATGAACAGGTGCTGAAGGTCCGAGGCGAACACGTTCCGGATGTCGCCCGGCAGGGAGGAATGCGTGGAGTCCGTGAAGAGCACGAAGGCGCCGAACGGCGAGTCCACGCGCAACCCGAACGCCCGGGCCAGCGGCACCGGTGCCCACGAGACGGTGAGCGTGTCACGGTCGCGACGAAACGAGAGCTCCGGCGCGAAGAGTGGAAGTGCGGTCGTCCGTGGCACGACGGTGCTGCCCGTGACTATACCGCCGTCGGATGCACGGACCGTGAGGATGTACCGCGCGCCCGCCTGAACCTGCATCCTGACCACGTAGCGGCCCGCTCCATACTGCGACGGAAAACCCTGATAGTTGAGTTCCGTTCCGGTGAAGGTGCCATCCGGTCCCGCGATAGTGACGGTCGCCCGCGTCACGGGTACGCCGCCTCCCGTGTTGATCGGATCCAGCGGGTCGAAGCGCCGCGTATCGGCGATGAATACGCTTCCCGTCAGTGTCCGCTCGACGAGCACCTCCTGCTCGAACTCGCTCTCATTGAGTACGGAATGCACGACCAGCTGCGCTGGCGGCACGCCGATCGCGCGCTGGTCGAACGTGCATGCCGCGACCAGCAGTGTCACGAGCGGCAATACGCTCCATGCCAGCCGCCGCATCAGAACGTCACCGTCAGCCCGAGGCTCGGCAGGAAGGGAAACTGCGACGACGCCTTCCGCGTGGGCGGATTCGTGGTGTAGTCGAAAGTGTAGATGAACACGTTGTGCGCGTTGTACGCGTTCACGAGGCTGAGGTATGGCAACCACTGCATCCCACGCCATTCACTCCGCCGCGAGACGCCGAGGTCCAGGCGCTGGAACAGCGGATACCGCTCGCCGTTGCGCAGCCCCCCCACCGGCTCGATCGCGGTGCGTGCCGGATTGTCGAAGCTGTGCGACAGCGGATCATACGTGCGCCGGACGAGTTGCCCCACGATATCGGTGAACGGAGTGCCGCTCGCCACGCCCAAACGCGCGGACACGGTGTAGCGTCCGCCGGAGTTCCACGTGCCCACGAGGTTGAGGTTGTGCCGACGGTCGTGGCTCGGCCAGTAGGCGACGCTGTCGTGCTGCCGCGCGCTCACGCCGTAGGTGTAGGCGAGCCATCCGCCAAACGGACCGACGTCAAGTTGCCGGAGCAGCACGTCCACGCCATACGACACGCCGCGCGATTCCGTGAACTCGTCGCCGCGCACGGCGGGATCGTCCGCGGGGTTCTGCTCCAGCAGGTGGTCGTACTGTTTCACCCATCCCTCCACGCGTGCGAACCGCAGGGGACTCAGCCACCGCTCGAGACCGAGCACATAGTGGCGCGCCGTGGACACCGGCACATACGCATCGCTCGCCACCCAGAAGTCGAACACGCGCACCGGAATGTCCTCGCGGTTGAGCGAATGCATCCACTGCGCGTATTGTCCCACGGCGGCGGTGACCGCGAAGTCCGGCGTCACGAAGTACTTCGCGGACACGCGTGGCTCGAGCGCGGTGAATGGCCGGCTCGTGAGGTGCTCCAGGCGCAGCCCGGCCTCCGCGATGAGGCGCGACGTCGGCTTCCACTGCTCCTGGTAGAAGAGCGCGCCGGCCGACGGATGCTGCGCCAGCGAGAAGAGCGTGCCCGCGGCCGCGCTCGACGCCACGTCGTAGGCGATGGCGTAGCTCGACAGTTCGTAGCCCATGCGCCGCTCGTGCAAGCCGCGGTGCCACGTGAGGTCGCCCGCCGCGCGCGCCTCGTGCACGCGGTTGCTGAGCGTGAAGGAGCCCGCGCCCAGGTCGAGCTGTGTCGCAAACCGGGTGAACGAGAGATGCTGCGCAGCGGTCACGCTGTCCGCCGTGCCCAGCAGCGGCACGTGTACGCCGTCGCGCCACGTATCGCGCAACGTGGCGCCCACCACCTGGTTGGCCCAGTCGAACCCGAACGTGCCGCCGCCGGCGCCGGCCGTGGCCGAGTCGCCAAAGGTGGCGAAGTCCCCGTTCAGTATGTCCGCGCCGGTGTATGCTGTCACCTCGAGCCGCAGGTCACCCGCGCCGAGCGCGCGCACGCCGTGAAATTGTGCGTCGGAGAAATGATACGGAAAGCTCTTGTCGCTGAGTGCCGACACGAGCTTGTCGGCATAGGTGCGTCGTCCCGACAGCGTCCATCCCGAACGACCATCATGGCTCGCGCTGCCGAGTGTGAGGCTCGATGAGATCAACGAGAGCGTGGCCGTCCCGTGCAGGCCCGAGCGCGCCGGCTCCGCAGACGTCACGTCGAGCACGCTCGACAACCGACCGCCATGCGCCGCGCCGAAGCCGCCGGTGAGCAGGTTTATGGAGCCCACGGTCTCGTCGAGGAAGGTGCTGAACAATCCGCCCAGGTGAAACGGATTGTAGATCGGGTAGCCGTCGAGCAGGATGAGGTTCTGGTCCGACTCGCCCCCGCGCACGTTGTAGCCGGACGAGAAGTCGTTGCGCGCGTTCACCCCCGGCAGCAACTGCACCACGCGCAGGATGTCCGGCTCGCCGAACGACGGGACGGTCTTCGCGTTGTTCGCGGTGAGCGAGATGGCGCCGATGCCGGGGCGCGACTCGAATCGCTCGCGCTCCGGGGACCGCGCCAGCGCGCGCACGGCGCCGAGCGTCACCGCCGCGTCGGCGACGAGGAGGATCACGGTGGTGGTGACGTCATCGAGGACCGATACCGTGCGTTCCACGCCCCGTGTCCCGATCTGGCGCGTGCGCAGCGTGTACGTGCCCACGGGAACGTCCGCCAGCAGGAAGCGGCCGGCGTCGTCCGTCATGTCGCCGCGCGCCGTGCCGTCGAGCGTGACGGCCACGCTGCGCCTCGGCGCGCGCGACGCGCTGTCGAGCACCGTGCCGGCGATGCGCCCGCGCGGGGCGACGACCTGCGCCTGTGCGGCCCCGGCGTGCGCGAGCGCCAGTATGACGAGCGAGGCGAGCGTACGGGCGGGGAGCGTGGTGCGACGATACATTTCGCTGTGTCGGAACGTGGCACGGCGGCGCCGCACGCAGAAGATACTGTCCGGACCACCTGACGCGCGAAGCGGGCCGCGGCCGCGCCCGCACCGACGCCGCGCACGACTCGCACCTCTCAACCGCACCGTGGCCGAACCCGCCTCCCTCGGACTCGCGCTCGCCTTCAGCGCCGGGCTGCTCAGCTTCCTGTCGCCGTGCGTGCTGCCGCTCATCCCGAGCTACCTGACCTTCGTCACGGGAGTCGGCTTCGACGACCTCACGCGCGCGCGCCGCGCCGCGCTGCTGCACGCGATCCTCTTCGTCTGCGGCTTCACGCTCATCTTCGTCGCACTCGGCGCCTCGGCCACTGTCCTCGGGCGACTGCTGCTGCACTACCGAGTCTGGATCACGCGGTTCGGCGGCGCACTCGTCGTCCTGTTCGGCCTGTACCTGCTCGGCGTCGTCCGCGTCGCGGCGTTCGACCGCGAGCGCCGCGTCCACCTCGCGAGCAAGCCGGTGGGGTATCTCGGCTCGCTGCTCGTCGGCATCGCCTTCGGCGCGGGCTGGACGCCGTGCCTCGGTCCCATCCTTGGCGCCATCCTCACGTACACCGCCGCCACGGCTGACCTCTCGCGCGGGCTGCCGCTGCTGTTCGCGTACTCGATGGGGCTCGCGCTGCCGTTCCTGCTCGCGGCCGTGGCGGTGGAGCGCTTCCTCGAGACCGTCACGCGCCTGCGTCCGCACCTTGCTCGCGTCTCACAGGTGAGCGGCGCGCTGCTGGTGATCGTCGGCATCATGATGATGTTCGACTACTTCACCGTGATGGCGACGTACATGCAGGCCCTCACGCCCGCGGCGCTGCGCGACAGGCTCTAGGAAACCACGCAAGAATACTGATTTGTCGTCCTGAGCGAGGCGACGGATCTGCTTGTTCTGCGGCGAAAAGCAGATCTTTCGCTTCGCGCAGGATGACGAGGGGACAGGTGCGTCCCGGGTTGCTTCAGGACTCAGGCCGCAGTGCCGAGCCACTCCCGCGCCAAGCGCAGCAGTTCGCGCGCCGGCACGGGCTTGAGGAGCACCGCGGCGCAGCCCAGGTCGCGGCACCGCGCGAGCACCTCCGGCTCCTCGCGTCCCGTCAGGGCGACAATTTTTCCGATCGTCAGGGAGCGCGTGCGAATCGCGTCGAGCACCTCGAAGCCGTCGCCGTCGGCGAGGCCGAGGTCGAGCAGCAGCAGGTCCACGTGGTCCGACTCGATGATGTCGAGGATCTGGGCCACATGGCCCGCGGTGCTCACGCGGTGACCCGTCTCGCCGAACAGCACCCGCATGGCATCGCACACCAGCGTGTTGTCCTCCGCCACGAGTACGTGCGGGAGCGCCACGCCGTCAGTCCGCGGGGTAGGGGATGGTGAAGTAGAAGCGGCTCCCCGTTCCGAGCTCGCTCTCGAGCCAGATGCGACCGCCATGCAGCTCGACGAGCTTGCGCGCGATCGTGAGGCCGAGCCCCGTGCCGTGATGCTGGCGCGAGGCGCTGGAATCCACCTGCGCGAACTCGCGGAACACCAGGTCGTGGTGCTCCGGGTCGATGCCGATTCCCGTGTCGCCCACTTCCACCACGCATTCCGGCCCATCGGGTCCCTCGGAGCGCGTGGCGTGCACCCACACATGGCCGCCGCGCGACGTGAAGTCGATGGCGTTGCCGAGGAGGTTGCCGACGATGTGCGTGATCTTCTCGCGATCGGCCGTGACGGGATCGAGGTCCGGCGGCACCACCGTCACGAGGTCGAGACCCTTCCTGGTGGCCAGCGATTCGTTCAGCGCGTTCAGCTGCGCGACCACGTCACGGAGGTCGAAGCGGGTGGGCGTGAGCGTGAGCTGGTTGGCCGCGCCGCGCGCATACGTGAGGATCTCGCCGACCTGTTCCAGCAGCTGTCGACCGCCGTTGATGATGCCGCCGATGCTCTCGAGCTGCCGGGTCGTGAGCGGACCCAGAATGCCGTCCCGGAGGATCTCGGCGTGCGTGATGACGGCGGTAAGTGGCGTCCGCAGGTCGTGCGAGATGTTGGCGAGGAACTGCGTCTTCGCCGCGTCGCGCGCCTCGAGCTCCGCGACGCGCTCGCGCGCCTCTGCGAGCAAGTCGTCCTGCGAGGCGATCCGCCCTTCGCCGGAGGGCGACTGGGTCAGTGGCGGTAGGGAGGAGTCGACGCGCGGCATGTTCATAAGGTTATCGTGCTCCGACGAGGTCGCCAGTACCCTGTCCCGCTGCGCCATCCGTCTCCTCGAGGGACTCCTCGAGCTGCTGGCGGCTGAGCAGTGCTGCGTATTGCCCGCCCGCCGTGATCAGCACGTCGTGCGTTCCTTCTTCCACGACCCGCCCGCCGTCGAGGACGATGATCCACGACGCATCGCGCACGGCACTCACGCGATGCGATGCAATGACGGCGGTGCGGCCCATCAGCGTGGCGCGAAGGCCACGCAGGATTTCCGCTTCCGTGTGTGTGTCCACCGCCGACAGGGCATCGTCGAGCAGCACGATGCGCGGACGCCGGGCCAGCGCGCGCGCCAGTGCCAGCCGCTGCTTCTGGCCGCCGCTGAGATTGATGCCCCGTTCGCCCAGCATTGTTCCATACCCGTGCGGAAACGCCTGCACCGTGTCGCCGAGCTGCGCTACGTCTGCTGCCCACGTGTGCGCGGCCGCGTCGTGCGCACCGCTCGCGCGCGATTCCTGGATGCGTTCCTCGTCCACCGACTCGCGCTCCACGAGCGGATGCGTGAGGTCGCCGTAGGCGAGGTTCGACGCGATGGTGTCGCTGAACAGGAAGCTCTCCTGCG
>JBDTYL010000341.1:0-11379 GCA_040005695.1 bacterium
CTAGATGCAGTTGACCCGCGCAGTCCCTCGGTCGGTTACCAGGCGATCGCTGGCCGGCTGATCCGCAAGTCCTCAGCGATCTCCCTCCACCTCAAGTGGGGCGCTCCAGCCCCGCCGCACTGTCGAGCGTGTCGAGGCCGATGTTCACGGCCCACGGCAGGAGTTCGTACTGCGCCACTCCGAAGGTGACGTAGGGATCGCCGTCGCGAACGGCATCGAGTGCGCCGAGTGCGTCGTCGTCCGGGACGTGCAGCAGGAGGATGCCGCCGGAGCGGGGGTCCATCGGGCCGGACGCGACGAGGGTGCCGGCGTCGTGCAGCGAGCGGAGGTAGGCACGATGCTGCTCGAGCACGACGAGGACGTCGTCGAGTGGACGACGATAGCGGATGATGGCGATGGCGTACATTGAATCGGGCGAGATAGTGTGGAAGCGACGACGCGAAGATGTCGCAGCGTCGCCACGCGCTCGTGGAAACGCAAGATGGAACAGGGCAGACAGCCGAGGTGTGCGATGGTGGAAATCACGATCGAGGCGGAACGGGTGCAATTCGAGGTGAAGGGATGGGACAGGCTCTGGTCACTGCGCAGCCAGCTCGAGATTCCACTCGAGCACATTCGTGCGGTGCGGATCGACCCGGCGCCGGCGCGTGGCTGGTGGCACGGCTTCCGCCTTCCCGGCACGCAGATTCCCGGGCTCCTGACGGCAGGGACCTTCTATCAGGACGGTGACTGGGTGTTCTACGACGTGCATGACCCCGAGCACACGATCGTGCTGGAGCTCGACCACGAGCACTACCGCCGGCTGGTGATCGAGGTCGCGGATCCGTCTGCTGCTGTTGCGGCGCTCGCCGCCGCTGGCGTGCGCGTGGGGGCAGCCACTGCGTAACGCCACGTGGCCCGAACTCATCGTGCTCCTGGCATCGGTGCCTCGGCCCGTGCCGCCGCGCAGGCACGGGCGGGTCTACGCCAGTGCGAACATCGCGCGCGCCCGGTCGAGCGCGTGGAGCAGCGCATCGACGTCGCGCTCGTCGTTGTAGACGTAGAACGACGCGCGCGCGGTCGCTGACACACCCAGGCGGCGCATGAGGGGCTGGGCGCAGTGATGGCCGGCGCGGATGCACACACCGTGCTGGTCGAAGATCGTCGCGAGGTCGTGCGGATGGATGTCGCTCACGGTGAAGCTGACGACGCCACTCCGCTGCGCTGTCGGCGGGCCGAAGACCTTCACGCCGTCGATCGCGGCGAGCCGTTCCGACGCGAGCCGCACGAGCGCGCGCTCGTGTGCCAGCACGTCGTCCATGCCAATGGCGTCCAGGTAGTCGCACGCCGCCGCGAGGCCAACCGCATCTGCGACATTCGGCGTACCCGCTTCGAACTTGTGCGGCAACACGTTCCATGTGGAATGGTCGTCACGCACGAACTCGATCATGTCGCCACCGAACTGGTATGGCGACATGGCCTCCAGGATGGCGCGCCGGCCGACCAGGCCACCGATGCCCATCGGCCCGCACATCTTGTGGCCACTGAAGGCGTAGAAGTCGACGTCCAGGTCGTCGAACGCCACGCGCAGGTGCGGTGCGGCCTGTGCGCCATCGCAGACGACGAGCGCGCCCACCGCGCGAGCGATCGCGGCGATCTCGCGCACCGGGTTCACCGTCCCCACGGCATTGGAGACGTGGCTGAACGCGACGACCTTCGTGCGGGGACCGACGAGCGACCGCAGGGCGTCGAGGTCGATGCGCTGGTCGTCCGTGAGCGGGCAGACGAGGAAGCGCGCACCGCGCGCCTGCGCGAGCTGCTGCCACGGGACGAAGTTCGCGTGGTGCTCGAGGGCCGTGACGACGATCTCGTCGCCGGCGCGGACGTTGGCCTGGCCCCACGCCGTGGCCACGAGATTCAGCGCCTCGGTGGTCCCGCGCGTGAACACCAGGCAATCGGCATCGCGAACGCCGACGAATCGCGCCACGCGTTCGCGCGCGCCGTGATAGCGGTCGGTCGCACGCGCCGAGAGCGCATATGCGCCGCGATGGGGATTGGCGTTGTCGTGCTCGTAGTAGTCGCGCATCGCGTCGAGCACGGCGCGCGGTTTCTGCGACGTGGCTGCGGAGTCCAGGTAGTGGAGGTCCGGATTCGCCGCGAGCAGGGGAAAGTCGGCGCGACGCGGGTGCGTCATGCCGCCGCCACGCGAGGGCCGATGAGAATGCGTCCATCGCTCTCGCGTACGTCATAGACGGGCAGGGGCTCGTCCGCGGGCGCGCGCCGGACTGCCCCAGTCCGGCAATCGAAGCGCGCACCGTGCCATATGCACTCGAGCGTCCCGTCCGCATGCAGCACCCCATCCGAGATGAGGAACTCGGCATGCGTGCAGCGGTTGCCCACCGCGCCGATGCGG
This sequence comes from bacterium, assembly GCA_040005695.1. Lineage (GTDB taxonomy): Bacteria > Gemmatimonadota > Gemmatimonadetes > Gemmatimonadales > Gemmatimonadaceae > AG11. The sequence goes on from JBDTYL010000341.1 coordinate 2,393, forward strand.
CCGTCGAGCCGGAACACGCAGACCGGCGCGCCATCCGGCAGTGAAACACCGAGCATCGCACCTTCCAGCAGGTCGGCCGCCGCGGCCACGTCCTCGAACGCCGTCACGCCGCCGGCGCGTCCCCGCGCAGCGCCGCCTGCAGGGTGTGCCAGGGCATGCTCGCGCACTTCACGCGAATCGGGAAGCGCGAGACACCACTGAACGCGGCCATCTCGCCGAGCGCACGCGCTTCGGTGGGGTCGGGGCGAAGCACACCCGTGACGAGCGCGTGGAACTGCCTGAACAGCACCTCGGCCTCCGCGCGGGACTTGCCCTTCACGGCCTGCGACATGATCGACGCCGAGGCGCGCGATACGGCGCAGCCGGAGGCGGTGAAGCGGACGTCCTCGATCCGCTCATCGGTGGCGCGCAATTCGACCCGCACTTCGTCGCCACAGAGTGGATTGCGGCCCTCCGCGCTCTGCGTCGCGCCGTCGAGCGCACCGTAGTTGCGCGGCCGACGGTTGTGGTCGAGGATGATCGACTGATACAGCTCCTGCAGGTCTGCCATGGCGATCGGTTCAGGATGCGGAGGAGTGCCAGCGGAACGAACGCCGTGTGTCGACCGCGGCGTACATCATGGCCCGCGGTGTCATCCCGTGTAGCGCAGCAACGTGGCGGATTCCAGGCCCTCGCGCACCTCGGCCAGCTCGATCGTCTCGAGCACGTCCGCGGCGAAGGCGTACGTGAGCAGTTCGCGCGCCGTGCGGGCGTTGATGCCGCGGCTCTTCATGTAGAACAGCGACGTGTCGTCGAGACGGCCCACGGTGGCGCCGTGCGTGCACTTCACGTCGTCCGCGAAGATCTCGAGCTGCGGCTTCGTGTCGATCTGCGCGCGCTCGGAGAGCAGCAGCGTGTTGTTGGTCTGCTTCCCGTCCGTCTTCTGCGCCTCGGGGTGCACGTACACCTTGCCGTTGAACACGCCGTGCGCGGCGCCATCGAGGATGCCCTTGTACAGCTCCCGGCTGTAGCAGTTGGGCGCCACGTGCTCGATGCGGGTCTGGTGATCGATGTGCTGCTGCTCGTCGCCCAGGTAGAGGCCGTTCAGCGTAGCGCCGCAACCGTCGCCGCGGAGTTCCGTGAAGACGTTCGTGCGCGACAGTGCGCCGCCGGTAGCGAAGCTGAACGAGAAGAGATGGCTGTCGCGTCCCTGGCGCACGTCGAGCGTGCCGACGTGGAACGCGCTCGCCGACTCGCGCTGCAGCTTCAGGTGCGTGAGCGTCGCGCCATCGGCGAGGACGGCTTCGGTGACCGCGTTGGTGAGGTAGGTCCCACCGGCGAGGCCCACGTAGCTCTCGAGCACGGTGGCCTTCGCGAAGCGGTCGAGCACCACGAGGTTGCGCGGATGCGCCGCGCCCTGCGCGGTGCCGTCGCTCACGAACACGAGGTGGATTGGCCGGGCGACCTCGATCTCGCGGGCCACGTGCACCACGGCGCCGTCGTTGATGAAGGCCGTGTTGAGGGCGGTGAAGCTGTGGGCATCGAATGCGGCGATCCGGCCCAGGTGCTCCTCGACCAGCTGCGGGAGCTCGTCGAAGGCCTGCGCGAGCGGCAGGACGCGGACGCCGTCAGGGAGGGCCGTGGGCGTGGACAGCCGCGCGTCGTACCGGCCGTTCACGAAGACCAGCGTATGCCAATCGTTCGCGCCAAACGTGAAGGGCGCCACCTGAACGGCGGACACCGCGCCACCCGGCGCGGCGAGCGCGGAAAAACGCGCCTCGGCAATCGGCGTCACCGACGTGAAGTGCCAGTCCTCGTTCCGCGTCGTGGGGAAGCCGAGCGTCTCGAAGCGCGTGATGGCCGACAGGCGGAGGGTACGGACAGCATCCGGCACTGCCGCGCCGCCGTTGGCGGCGAAGCGTTCGAAGCTCTGGAGGAACGGCTCGATCACGCGACCGCCTCTTCGAGCAGCCAGTCGTAGCCCTTGGCCTCGAGCTCCAGCGCGAGCTCCTTGCCGCCGGACCGCACGATGCGTCCCGCCGCCAGCACGTGCACGTAGTCCGGCACGATGTAGTTGAGCAGCCGCTGGTAGTGCGTGACCACGATCGTCGCGTTGGCGGGGCGCTTCAACGTGTTGACGCCGTTGGCCACGATGCGGAGTGCGTCGATGTCGAGGCCGGAATCCGTCTCGTCGAGGATCGCGAGCTTCGGCTCGAGCACCGCCATCTGGAGGATCTCGTTCCGCTTCTTCTCGCCGCCGGAGAATCCCGTGTTGACCGACCGCGTGAGCATGCTGTCGTCCATCTCGACGAGCCGCATCTTCTCGTCCATCAGGTCGGCGAAGCTCATCGGGTCGACCTCTTCCTCGCCCCTCGCCCGGCGGATCTCGTTGTACGCGGTGCGGAGGAAGTAGGCGTTGCTCACGCCGGGAATCTCCACGGGATACTGGAACGCGAGGAAGATGCCCTGCTGGGCGCGCACCTCGGGATCCATCTCGAGCAGGTTCGCCCCGTCGTAGGTCACGGTGCCGGCGGTGACCTCGTACGCCGGGTGGCCTGCCAGCACCTGCGCGAGCGTGCTCTTGCCCGACCCATTGGGGCCCATGACGGCGTGCACCTCGCCGGCGTGCACGGTGAGGTCGATGCCCCGGAGGATCTCCTTATCGCCGACGGTGGCCCGCAGGCCCTTTATTTCTAGCATTTTCAGATTGCGAGATGAAATGATTCGCTGTCGTCCTGAGCGCAGCGAAGAACCTGCGTGTTTCGCTGTCATCCTGAGCCAACGAAGGATCTGCTTGTGTCGGGCAAGAAAGCAGATCCTTTGCTTGGCTCAGGATGACAACAGCCTACCCGACCGACCCCTCGAGCGTGATCCCCAGCAGCTGCTGCGCCTCGAGCGCAAACTCCATCGGCAGTTCCTTGAACACTTCCTTGCAGAAGCCCGACACGATCATCGACACGGCCTGTTCGGCGGAGAGACCGCGCTGCTTCAGGTAGAAGATCTGGTCCTCGCCGATCTTGCTCGTCGAAGCCTCATGCTCCACCTGGGCCGTGTTGTTCCCGACCTCGATGTACGGAAAGGTGTGTGCGCCGCATTGATTGCCCACGAGCATCGAGTCGCACTGGGTATAGTTGCGCGCATTGACCGCCTTGGGCAGCACCTTCACCTGGCCGCGGTAGCTGTTCTGGCCGTGCCCCGCGCTGATGCCCTTGCTGACGATGTTCGACTTCGTGTTGCGGCCGATGTGGATCATCTTCGTGCCCGTATCGGCCTGCTGGCGGTTGTTCACCACCGCCACGCTGTAGAACTCGCCCGTGGAATTGTCGCCTTGGAGGATCACGCTCGGATACTTCCACGTGATCGCCGAGCCGGTCTCCACCTGCGTCCATGAAATCTTGGAATTGGCGCCCTGACACTTGCCCCGTTTCGTCACGAAGTTGTAGATGCCGCCCTTTCCTTCCTTGTCGCCGGCGTACCAGTTCTGCACGGTCGAGTACTTGATCGTCGCATCCTTCAGCGCAACGAGCTCCACCACAGCCGCATGCAGCTGCGACGTCGAGCGCTTCGGGGCCGTGCAGCCCTCGAGGTACGAGACGTACGAGCCCTCGTCGGCGACGATGAGCGTACGCTCGAACTGGCCGGTGCCCTCGGCGTTGATGCGGAAGTACGTGGACAGCTCCATCGGGCAGCGCACACCCCTGGGCACGTAGACGAACGACCCCTCGGAAAACACCGCGGAGTTGAGCGCGGCAAAGAAGTTGTCGGAGTAGGGCACGACGGAGCCGAGGTACTTCTGCACGAGCTCCGGGTGTTCGCGCACGGCTTCACCCAGTGAACAGAACACGATCCCGAGCTCGCCCAGCTCCTTCTTCATCGTCGTGCCGACGCTGACAGAATCGAAGATCGCGTCGACGGCCACGCCCGAGAGGAACTTCTGCTCGTTGAGCGGGATGCCGAGCTTCTCGTACGTACGCAGCAGTTCCGGATCCACGTCGTCGAGCGACTGGAGCGGCGTCACCGACTTGGGCGCCGAGTAGTAGGACTGCGACTGGTAGTCGATGGGCTCGTAGCTGACATTCGGCCAATGCGGCTCGCGCATGGTGAGCCAGCGGCGATACGCCTTGAGACGCCAATCGAGCAGCCACGCCGGCTCGGCCTTCTTCGTGGAGATGAGCCGGATGACGTCCTCGCTCAGTCCGGGCGGAATCGTGTCCGCCTCCACATCGGTCACGAAACCGTACTGATATTCGCGATTGACCAGCGAATCGATGGACGAGCTCATTTCGACAAATCTCCCGACAGAATTGGGGCAGTTCTATATCAAACTAAACTAGTCGGTTATCCCTCTCGCGTCAACGCGGGATGTATTGACGTAACGCAATGCCACACAAGGTGTTAAGGGCGCTTTTCACCACCTCGCCATGGCGGATTCGAGGCGAAATGCTGTCGTCGTGCGGCGACCGCGACGCCGGAGTCGCCACAGCGCGTCGTTCCGGGGAGTGGACGGCGTGCGCTGGCCCTGCGTGATGAGCAATGCCATCTTGCGGACACTCACCAGCGAATGGACGCCATGATCCCGATGCCGATCTCGACCGCCAACGCGCCGCAATATGGCTGGGGCGACAATTGCGACGGCTGGCATCTTGTGCGCTCCGCGACTCTCAGCGTGATCGAGGAGCGCATGCCGCCCGGCACGAGCGAGGTCCGGCACTGGCATGCGCGCGCTCGCCAGTTCTTCTATGTCCTCAGTGGCACGCTCGTGGTGGAAGTGGAGGGCGCGCGCCACGAGTTGCCCCCGGGCTTCGGTCTCGAGCTCCCGTCAGGTACGGCGCACCAGGCAAGCAATCTCGGCGACGAGGAGGCGCGATTCCTCGTGATCTCCTCCCCACCGCATCAGGGCGACCGCCGCGAGACGGACACCGGGGAGTTTTGATGCTGGTCCGCCACGCGGCGTCGCGCTATGTGCAGCCGCTGCGCGAGGGGGGGTCGTTGCCGGCCGTGGTGGATACCGAGGATGGCGGGCTGTGGGTGGTGAAGTTCCGCGGCGCGGGTCAGGGCGCGAAGGTGCTCATCGCGGAACTGATCGTCGGTGGACTCGCCAAGGCGCTCGGCCTGCCGACGCCGGAGCTCGCGATCGTGGACGTGTCGCCAAGGTTCGGCCGCAGTGAACCGGATCCGGAAATCCAGGAGCTGCTGCGTCGGAGTCACGGGGTGAACGTGGGGCTCCGCTACCTCGACGGAGCCTTCAACTTCGACCCGTCCGCCGCGGGCGACCTCGTGACTCCGGAGCTCGCGGCGCGAACGGTGTGGCTCGACGCGCTCACGACCAATCCGGATCGTACGCACCGCAACCCGAACATCATGATCTGGCGTCGCACGCCCTGGCTCATCGACCACGGTGCGGCGTTGTATGCGCATCACGACTGGTCGTCGGTGGACGAGACACGAACACGGACGCCGTTTCCGCTCATTCGCTCGCACGTGCTCCTCAGCGCGGCCGGCGACCTGGCCGAGGCCGACGCGCACGGCGCGGAGCGACTCGGTGGCGACACGATCGCGTGCATCGTGGCCGACGTTCCGGACGAGCTGCTCACGGACACGGTGGCCGGAACCGGCGATTTCCCCACGGCCGAAGCGGCCCGGGCGCGCTACACGCGCTATCTCGAGGAGCGACTCGCGGCGCGGCACGCCTGGCGTGCCGAAGCGGAGGCGGCACAGGAGCAGGTGCGACTGGAGCCGCCACTGCACCTCAAGGCGCGACGGTGAGTGACGTCAGGCTCGTGGACTACGACTTCGCCGTGCTGCGCGTCGTACCGAGCGTGCATCTGGGCGCATTTGCCAACGTGGGCGTCGTACTTCACGCGCGAACCTCGGAGTTTCTCGCGCTGCGCGCCATGTCGGATACGGCTGCGCTGGCGCGGCTCGCGCCGGCTGGCGACGCGGCGTTGCTCGGACGCTACCTGCAGGCGTGTGCCGCGATCTGCGCCGGCGACGAGCGCGCCGGGCCTGTGGCGCTGGCTCCGCCGTCCGAGCGTTTTCACTGGCTCACCGCGCCGCGGTCCGACGTGTTGCAGAGTTCGCCCGTGCACGAGGGGGTGTGCAGCGATCCGCGCGCAGAGCTCGACCGCCTGTATGAGGCGTATGTCCTCGCGCCGTGAGGCGTCCGTCCCTCTCGTCGATTTCCGGGGCGCGACGCCGGCGCTCCCGATTCATGAATCCCGCCAATGCGGCGGGCCCGACACGACCGGCGCTTCCGGCCGTTAGCTTGCAGCGCAACCACTCGACCCGTATCGGAGCACGCTCGAGATGAATGAAGCCCAGATGAAGGCCCTGCTGCGGAAGACGCAGGCCGCGGCCGCCGCGGCGAAGCCGAAGAAGAATCGCACGTACGACGCGACGCTCGACGCCACGCGGCCGAAGCAGTCGGAGGCGGAAGAGGCGGCGACGAGCGACGCGAAGGATCTCTTCCAGCAGATGAAGAAGCGCGAGTTCTAGCGCTGTCATCACGCCCCGTACCCCCCGTGCCTCTCTCGAAGGTGCAGGTGACGTCCTCGGACGGAGCCCGCGTGGAAGTGCACCTCGACGGGGCGCACGTCACGTCGTGGCGTCCCGCACCGGGCGAGGACGAGCGCCTGTTCCTCAGTACCCGGTCGAGGTTCGGACCGGGGATGTCGATCCGCGGCGGGATCCCCGTGATCTTCCCGCAGTTCGCGGCGGAAGGACCGCTGCCCCGTCACGGGTTCGCGCGCACCACGCGCTGGACACTCGACGACGCGCACACGGAGCAGGGAGGCGATGCGGTCGCCACGCTCGTCCTCACCGACTCCGACGAGACGCGTGCCATCTGGCCCGCGCGCTTCCGCGCCGTCCTCCGCGTACGCGCCACCGGCCAGCGGCTATCGGTCACGCTCGCGGTGACGAACATGGGAACGGCAGCGTTTCAGTTTGCGGCCGCCCTGCACACGTACCTTCGTGTGCACGACGTGGCTGACGCGGAGGTCGTCGGGCTGCGCGGCACCCGGTACCGCGAGTCGGCGACGCCGGGGCGATTCACGACCGACAGCGACGACGTCGTGCACATTCGCGGCGAGATCGACCGCGTGTACATCGACGCGCCACCCGAATTGGTGCTGCGGGAGCCGCACCGCGCGCTGTCGATCGGGACGGACGGCTTCCCGGACGTCGTGCTCTGGAACCCCGGAGCGAAGGCGGCGGAGATGGCGGACATGGAGCCGGGCGGCGAGCGTTTCATGCTCTGTGTGGAGGCCGCGGCGGTGCAGCACCCGGTGCGACTGGAGCCGGGACGCGAATGGACAGGTGTGCAGACGCTGACGGCGATGACCAACCCCGAAACCACAGCGCGCAAGGGATCATGAGCGAACACGACGACGAATCGGTGGGCGCCGCACCGCGCGAAGGACTGGCGGTACACCTGCGCCAACTCGAGGCGTTCGTCGCGCAGGCGCAAGCGGAAGGCGAGGTGCTGCCGCCGGAGGCGATGGAGATGATGGCTCGCCTGCGCGAAATCATGGCGGCGCTCGACGGCCTGACCACGAGCATCGAGGGATTGAACGCGCCGATCGTTGACGGGGGCGAAGTGCCGCATCCGCGGGATGCCGGACGCACCAATCGAGGAGACGTCATCGTACGGGAAGTGGAGGAGGCCGCGGACATCGCGCACGTGCGCAGGCTCGTCACGGCGCACGGAGATGCGCGCGCTGACGTGCCGGGCGTCGAGTACGTCTACGCCGATGCCCTGCGCATGCCGGGCCCGTACGTACCGCCGAAGGGCGGGATATGGCTCGCCTGCGCTGGTGATACCGCGATCGGGTGCGTGGCGCTGCGTCTGCTCGATGACGGTGCGGGTGAAGTGAAGCGCATGTTCGTCGATCCCGAGTGGCGCGGTGTAGGTGTCGGTCGGGCGCTGCTCACCGCGTTGATATCCGCGGCGCGCGCGCGCGGGTATACGATACTTCGGCTGGGCACCCTCGACGACATGGATGCGGCGCAAGGTCTGTATCGCTCGCTGGGCTTCACGCCCATCGAGCGGTACCGGCCCGATGAGCTGATCGATACCCGCTTCTTCGAACTCTCACTCGACGCGTCATGATTTCCTGTGTCATCCCGCTCAGGATGACCATGGCGTTCCTCATGTGCGCCGGCGCGTCGCTCGCGGCGCAGGACACCGATCCGCGCGCCGTGCAGCCGGAGCGCCCCACCGTCGCGACGCACGCGCACACCGTCGCGCCTGGCTACTTCGAGCTTGAAGCCGGCATCGAGGGTGATCGCGCGGCCGCCGGACGCCGCGCTTACGCCGCACCGCTGCTCCTCAAGCTGGGACTCGCGTCGCACCTCCAACTCAACGTGGGTGCGCCGGCGTTCATCCGCAGCGCGGAACAGATGGGCGGCGTTGGCGACATGACCATCGGCCTCAAGTGGCGACTGCTCGACGACAACGCCGTGCTCGGTGACTTCGCGCTGCTGCCCGCCATCAAGGTGCCCTCGGGATCGGCGTCGTCGGGGACAGGCACGGGCACCATGGATCTCGGCGTGACGGCGATCTCCAGCTACGAGTTCGGTCCCGTCGCGATGGACCTGAACGCCGGGTACACGCGCGTGGGCGCCGCCAACGGTATCGCGGCTACGCGCACGGCACTCTGGACTGCCTCTTTCGGGTCCGCCATTGCTGGTCGCCTGAGCTGGGTGGCCGAAGTGTTCGGGGCACCCACGGTCGACGGGTCTGGTGCGCCGTCCACGGTGGAGTTCCTCACGGGCCCCACCTACCTCGTGAGTGCCGCCCTCAACCTCGACCTCGGCGTCATCACTCCGCTACGCGGCGATGTGCCGAACGCACTCTACGTCGGCGTCGTGTGGAACATGGGCACGTTCGGCGCGCGGTCGGCCGCCACCCGCCGGGTCGCGCGCCGCTGAGCCGAGCGTCGGCGGAGCGGGGCTAGCGCGACGCTCGACGTCGCGCACCTGTGTCGCGATGCGCCACCGACTCGCGC
>JBDTYL010000342.1:0-17998 GCA_040005695.1 bacterium
CGCTGCTGCCCGCAGTCGCGCGCGTCGCGAGCGCGCTCACGCGCGACCCGTCAGACGCCGACGATCTCGTACAGGAAACCTTTCTCCGTGCCTTCCGGCACTGGCGCACGTTCGATCCGGGCAGCGACTGTCGGCGGTGGCTGTCCGCCATCTGCCGCAACACATTCTTCAGCCAGCGCGGACGGCAGCAGTGGTTCACCGCGGTGGGCGACGACCACGAGCTCGAGACGTTTGCGGCGGTGCAACTGCACAAGCTGGCGCGCGATCAGGGCGTGGAGGACATGTTCGCGCGCCTCGATCTCGCCGCCGCCATCCAGCGCGCCGTCGACGCGCTCGCGCCGCCGTTCCGCGACGTGGTGCGTCTCGTGGACATCGGCGAGCTGCGATACGAGGAAGCGGCCGAGGTGCTGGACATTCCCGTTGGTACGGTGCGGTCGCGGCTGTACCGCGCGCGCCGCCAATTGCAGGCCGCACTCGTCGACTATGCGATCGACGCCGGCTTTTCGTCCGCGGACGCGACCGGTCCATCCACCAGTGGAGTGTCCCATGACGCACGACGCTGATCGCTGTCGCGAGATTGTCCGGCAGCTGTGGCCGTACCTCGACGGAGCGCTTCCCGACGAATGGCAGGCACGTGTCGTCGAGCATCTCGAGTCCTGCGATGCGTGCCGGTCGCATTACGATTTCGAGCGGGCGTTCCTCGACGCGGTGCGGAACTCGGGCGCGCTGGACCGCGACGTCGCGCCGCTGCGCCGTCGCGTGGTCGCGGCCCTGCAGGGCGACGGCATGGCGTGACATGAAGGCCGTGTACGCGCAGGCGCCGGTCGACTTCGGCTGGCGCGCGTGATATTACTGTCGGCACGCGGGCAGCGAGGTTCGTGCCCGCGTCAACGCATGGAGACACGAGGCATGGCGGAGCTGGTCAAGCGCAATCACTGGGTCATCCGGCTCACGCATTGGGTGAACGTCGTCGCCATCGTCGTCATGGCGGGAAGCGGCATGCGGATCTTCAATGCGCACCCGGCCTTTGCACGGCCGGGTGAGCACTTTCCACTGAACCCGTGGGACGGCCGCTCCATCCCCAACTGGCTCACGTTCGGCGGCTGGCTGGGCGGTGCTCGGCACTGGCACTTCGCCATGATGTGGATCCTCGTCGTCAACGCCCTCGTATACCTCGGCTTCCTCTTCCTGCACGGCGAGTGGCGCGACATCGCGCCGCGACGCGGCGACGCGCGCGACGCCGTCGAGATGCTGCGCTTCTACCTGTTCGTGCGCCGCGATCATCCATTGCAGGGGAAGCACAATGCGCTGCAGAAGAGCGCGTACTTCGCCATGCCGGTACTCGGGCTCGTCATCGTGCTGAGCGGCCTCGCCATCTGGAAGCCGGTCACGCTCGGCTTCATCACCCTGTTGTTCGTCAACTACAAGTGGGCGCGCTTCGTCCACTTTGCCGCGATGGCGATTCTCCTCGTGCTGGCTCTCGTGCACGTCTTCATGGTCTTTGCGGTGGACCCGTACTCGATGCGCTCCATGCTCAGCGGCTGGTACAATCGGGCGCAGTCGCCGGAGGCGCGCAACGCGCGACCGTTCTATCACCTCTTCGGGCCGGGCAAGTCCCGGTCGATCGACGTGGAAGCGCCATGACCATCGATCGCCGCCGCTTCCTCACCATCACCGCCGCATCCGTGTCGGGCGCGCTGCTCACGGCGTGCGGCGCGAACCCCGATAGCGCGGCGCGCCTGCTCGCCCTCGCCGAGCGGAAGAACGAAGGCCTGGAGCGGGGACTCTTCCGGCACGACGCCATGAATCACGTCCCTGCCTCCGCGGAGCTCGCGGGCCGCGACTTCCCGAAATATTTCGTGTCGAAGCACATGCCGGTGTGGGACCCGGCCACCCGCGGCGCGTGGCGCCTGGAGGTCTCGGGGGCGGTGCGCACACCGCTCTCCCTCTCCCTCGACGACCTCATGCGCCTTCCCCACATCACGCAGAAGGTCGACCACTTCTGCGTGGAAGGCTGGAACGCACGGGCCGAATGGACCGGCGTGCGCATGAGCGACATCGCCCGTGCGTGCGGCGCCACCGCGGACGCCGGCTACGTGGACTTCCAGAGCTTCGACGACGGATACCACGAGAGCTGGGACATCGCCAGCGCCATGCACCCGCAGACGCTCATCGCCTACGGCATGGACCGCCACATGCTCGGCCCGCCGCACGGCGCGCCCGCCCGCCTGCATTCCCCGGTGAAGCTCGGCTACAAGAACACCAAGTACCTCACGAAGATCGTGTTCATGCCTGCACGCAACGGCGGCTACTGGAGCGACCAGGGGTACGAGTGGTACGGAGGTACCTGAGCCGCATCGCGCCTATCTGGCCCGCGCCATGCATTCTTCCTGTCGCCTGGTAGCAGAGCGCATGGGAGGACATATGCTGGACGAACAGCCGGGTTCGCATCGACACAACATCGATCGGCTCGAGATGCAGCCGCGCGATGATGCGAGGGCCGACGACGTCGAGTCATGCGAGCGCGCCTTCCGTGCTGGCGGGGTCGTCGCCGTACTCCGCTGCCTGAACGCCCGCACCCGGTTCCGGTATACCGCAGTCTATCGCGCCGACCCGCCGATGCTGCGCACCATCGAGATCTTCGATCGTGAGAACCCGACGCTGAGCCTCTCGAGTGAAGTCACGCCGCTTCGCGAGACGTACTGCGGCCTCACCCGCGACACCAACGCCTCGTTCCAGACGGAGGACGCGATGAGTGACATCCGGTTGGCCAACCATCCGGCTCGCGAAAGCGTGCTCTCCTATTGCGGTACCCCGATACGCCTCGCCAGTGGCCGTGTGTGGGGATCCGTCTGTCACTTCGACGTGCGCCCGCGGCTCATCTCCGCGGGGGGACTGGCGTTTCTCGAAAGCGTGGCGCCGCACTTCGCCCGCTGGCTCGACCTTCCCGCCTAGGTCGTCACCGGCGCGAGCGCGACATCGCTTCCATGTTCGAGCGCACGACGAAGGCGAAAATCTCGCGCGCTGATTCCGTGGCGATCGTCCGCGCCGCTGGCAGCACGCGCCCAGGAATCCGCACTCCCTGCAGCTCCGTTCGCACGCGCTGCGTGATGTAAGTCGGCGCACCCTCGGGGATCACCGACAGGTCGTCGCGTCCGTGCACGATCACCTTCAGGTTCTCGATGCCGGGCAGCTTCGCGAAGAACGTGAGGAGCATCTCGCCGAACTGCGGTGTGGCAACAACGACGTACACCGGCCGGCGGAGCAGCAGCGCCCAGTCGCCGCCGAGGAGCTCCGGCCGCACGTCCACGACGATCACGGGCTTGCGCAGCTCCACGGCCAGGGTCTGCATCCAGGAGGCATGCGCCTGGGTGGTCACCAGAAGGTCCGCGCGCCGGATGGGAAGCGGTACGGCGTCCATTCCGCGGACGTCGTCGGCGAGCATGCCCTCGCTCTCGAACCCGAAGTCGTCGCGCAGCTCCCGGCAGAGCCCATAGCCCTGGTCATCGGTGGTGGTGACGACCGCCGTGCGCAAGCGGAGCGTTTCCACGCAGCGGCGCAGCCATTCGTGCAGCTCCGGTCCGGGCAGTTCACGCGCAAGCCCCTGCACGAGCACATCCACGAGCCAGGCCTCCGGGAGGGGAGCAAAGCCGGATTCCCCTGCTGGCCGGGGCATCACGTAGGCGCCTCCACGCGGCCGCAGCTCGACCAGCTCCTCCGTCTCCAGCTGCTTGTACGCGGCCACCACGAGCCGTGAGTCAACGCCGAACTCACCCGACAGCTCGCGCGCACTCGGCAGGCGGTCGCCCGCCCCGAGCGCACCCGACTGCAGCCCGCGGAGCACGCGGCCGCGCAGGATGTCCACGATGGTGCCCCGGTCCTCGCTCAAGGGGCCCCGCTCGACGCGCTGGAGTCCAAAGTCACCACATATGAATACATTTGACGTACAAGAAACGGGAAAGAACGGCGTCTGATACATAAAATATGATCAGATGGCGCACTTCGTGCTAGAATGGGTCCCCGAGAGTTCTCGCTAGCGAGAAATCTCGCGCGGCGCATGGTAGCAGGACGACGCACGCTGTGCCAGACACATCCACACCACGACATGACGCATCCGCTCGGCTCGCCATTCGTACGCGACCAATTGTCGCTCCGCACGCTGCCTGCCAACGATCGAGCCGTCTGCGCCCAACGCGCCTTCGTCCTCTACTGGATGCAGAGCACCCAGCGCCTCGAGGACAACTGGGCGCTCCGGCACGCCATCGTCGAGGCGGATCGCATCAACAAGCCGCTGCTCATTCTCCACACGCTCGACTCGGGACAGGATTACGCGAGCGCCCGGTTCCACACATTCGTGCTGCAGGGCGCAGCCGAGCTGGCCGACCGTGCCGTCGCTGCGGGATTGACCTATCGGTTCGCCCTGTGTCGCGGAGGCCAGCACTGCGTCACGCTGGTCGAGCGGATCGCCGCGCATGCCGCGCTGGTGGTGACGGACCTGTTCCCCACCGAAGGCGTCGCCACACGAACGGCCCGGCTCGCATTGCGGCTCGATTGCCGGCTGCTGACAGTGGATTCCGTGGGCGTCGTGCCGTCGGCGTCGTTCCCGCGCGAAGAATATTCTGCCCGCACGATGCGCCCCAAGTTGGCGCCCCTGCTCGGTCACGCCGCCGAGCCCGTCGCGGATCGCGCACCGCGGCGTCCATTCGCGGACGCGCTGTTCGAGTCACTGCCCCTTCCCTCCGTCGACCCGCGCACCGTCGATGTCCGCTCGCTTGTGCGCTCCTGCAACGTGAATCACGACGTGGCCGCCGTCCCGGCGCGTGGCGGTCTCGCCGCGGCGCGCACGCGACTCGTGGAATTCGTGGCGCACGGACTGGTCGACTATCGAAGCCGTCGCAGCCACCCGTCCGACGCAGGCGGCACGAGCCGCCTGTCGCCGTATCTCCACTACGGCATGATCTCGCCGCTCGAAGTGCTCGCGGCCGTGCGCGCCGCGGCACCCGCCGCCGAGCGCGAGGCGTTCGAGGAAGAGATGGTCACGTGGCGCGAGCTGTCGCTCAATTTCTGCCTGCGCAATCCCGATCACTTGTCACTGGCGTGCGCGCCGACATGGGCGCAGCGCTCCATGGCGGCGCACGGCCAGGACGACCGCGCGGTCACGCATACCCTCGATACGCTCGAGTGCGCCGACACGGACGACGCGCTCTGGAACGCCGGACAGCGCGAGCTGATGGAGACCGGAATGATGCACCCTGTCGTCCGCATGCTCTGGGGCAAGGCGGTCGTCGGATGGGCGCGCTCGTACGACGAGGCGTTCACCTGGCTCCTGTACCTGAACGACAAGTACAGCCTCGACGGCCGGGACCCTGCCAGTGTCGCGGGCGTGCAGTGGTGTTTCGGCAAGTTCGACCGCCCGTTCACCACGCGACCCGTGTGGGGCACCATTCGTCCCATGTCGCTGGCCCGCGCGCTCCTCAAGTACGACGTCGACGACTACATCGCGCGGTGGCGCCCCGCACCGGCTCGCCGAATCGCGCAGGTCGCGTGAGCGGCCCCGCGCACCACCCCGTCTTCCCCGAGCCGACATGCAGGCGCTGCAAATGATCCATTTCGCCCACCGCCCGCTCCGGGCGATGCTGCTCCTCTCGTTCGCGGCCTCCGCGTGTGCGAAGCCGCAGGACGCCACCGACTCCACGAAGGTGCCTGGAATGTCCCCGGATACCACCACGCAAGCCGTCCCGACCGCTGCGGCACAAGCCGCCCCCGATGCGGAGATGCAGGCCGTGCTCGATGCGCTCGCGGCGCTGCACGGCAAGCCGATCGAGACGCTCAAGGCAGCGGAGGCACGCCAGCAACCCACCCCGACCGACGCGGTGAAGGCACTGCTCACGAAGCAGGGCAAGCCCACCACGCCGCCGCCGGGCGCCACAATGACCACACGCAAGGTGCCGGGTGCCGCCGGCGAGCTGGCCACCAATATCTACACGCCGGACGGTCCCGGGCCATTTCCGGTGATCGTGTACTATCACGGTGGCGGATGGGTCATCGCGAACAAGGACGTCTACGACGGCGGTGCGCGCGCGCTGGCCATCGGCGCGAAGGCCGTCGTCATCTCGGCGGATTATCGCCAGGGCCCCGAGGCGAAGTTTCCTGCCGCGCACGATGACGCCGTTGCCGTCTACGCGTGGGCCGTGAAGCACGCCGCCTCGATCAAGGGCGATCCCACACGCATCGCGCTGGCCGGAGAGAGTGCCGGCGGCGGCCTCGCCATCGCCACGGCGATTGCCGCGCGCGACCAGAAGATGACGATGCCCCTTGCCATCATCTCCGTCTACCCGATCGCCGTGGGTGATACTACCTCCGCCGCCTACACGGAGAACGCGAACGCCAAGCCGCTCAATCGCGCGATGATGAGCTGGTTCTTCGACAACGAACTCCGCAGCGCTGCCGATCGGCAGGATCCGCGCATCAACCTCGTGGCAGCGGATCTCCACGGCCTCCCGCCAGTCACCATCATCAACGCGCAGATCGATCCCCTCCGCGGCGACGGGGAACAGCTGGCCGAGAAGCTCCGCGCCGCTGGAGTCACCGTCGACCAGAAGACGTACCCCGGGGTCACCCACGAATTTTTCGGCATGGGCCCGGTGCTCGCGAAGGCGAAGGACGCGGAGAATCGTGCGTCGGCCGCCCTGGTGAAGGTGTTCGCCCGCTGAGCCTCAAGAGGAGCCTGCATGTGCGGGCTCCCGGCGTTACGCTTGGCCATGCTGCCGACACTCTTCGAGGAGCCGCAATGCCCGACGGGCCCGTAGTCGTGAACAATACCGCCACCAGTCAGTTCGAGATTCGCACGGACGGCGGCCTCGCGCTGCTGAAGTACACCATCCTTGGTGACCGCATCGAGCTCGTCCACACGGAAGTGCCGGCGAGCGTCGGAGGCGGGGGCTTCGGTTCGGCACTTGCTCGCGCCGCCCTGGATTACGCGCGCGCGCAGCAGCTAAGGGTCGTCCCGACCTGTCGGTTTGTCCGAGGCTACATGGACCGACACCACGAGTACGACGACCTTCGCGCGATGCCCGCCTGACGACGCAGGGCACGCGGAGCGATTCGCCAGGCGATGCACCGTCGCGTACTCTCTCCGCATGACAGCGCTCGACGACATCCAACGACCGGAGCCACGCTGGCCAGCGGTCATTGCCGCATGCTCGGCGGTGGCGCTGCAGTTTTCGCTCCCTGCGCCATTGCGCATGGGGCCGCCGGGCGCGCTCGCCGCCGTGGTTGGCGTGCTGGTCGTGGGCGCCAACCTCACGCGCCGTCGCGGGCAGCATCGCGCGAATTCAGTCCTGTCGTACGTCGCGCTCGGCGTGCTGACTGCCGCACTCGTTTACGGCGTGGGCGCGCTTCTTTTCGCGGTGCTGCGCAATGCGGAAAAGGCCCCGCAACTGCTCGCGTCGGGCTCCGTGCTCTGGGCCATCAACGTCATCGTCTTCGCGTCCTGGTACTGGCGTCTCGACGCCGGCGGCCCCAACGCGCGCGAACGGCGGGACGCGCACACGGAAGGCGCGTTCCTGTTCCCGCAGATGACGGTGTCGTCGCCCACGGCTCGTGACAAGACGATCGCCGAGGAACAGAATTGGCGGCCGCACTTTGTCGACTACCTGTTCGTGGCGTTCAACACCAGTACGGCGTTCTCGCCCACGGACGCGCCGGTATTGTCCAGGTGGGCCAAGGCCGCGATGATGGTGCAGGCGATCATTTCATTCACGACCGTCGTGCTCATCGCGGCGCGCGCCGTGAATATCCTCTAGTGGCAACGAGCGCCGCGCTGCGCCGTGTCAGTCCTGCTTCCGCCGCGCAGGAGCGGGAGGAACACGGGTAGCCCGCATGCACCACCGCTCGATCTCGAATGCCGACATCGTGCGCCAGTCGGGGGGATACGGCGTGAGTCGGCGCTTCTCGCCGTCCGCGGACTCGAACACGAGCCAGCCACCCTTTCGCCGATCGTGTTCCAGCACCCGCGCGAGCGTGCCCTCGAGTTGCGTCATCGCAATCTCGCGCACCGTCCACACGACCCCGACACTGTCGACGAAGTCCCGACTGGTCACCATCGCTCGCTGCCGGCAAGGGGAAGGCGCGGCCCGGAACGAGCCGCGGCGCAACGGAAGATAGGGTGCGCCGCGTCGAGCTCGCCAGTGACCCCGGTTGCTACTGGTACTGGATGTAGAGCGGCCGCGGGTTCAGGCGCAGCACTTCCCCGGGCGTGAGCAGCGCGTTGCCCTTCTTGGTGTCGTTGTGGAAGAAAAGCTTGAAGCCGGTGAACTGCACGGGCTCTTCCTTCACGTAGTCGTGGTAGGAATCGAACTTGAGCCAGGGCGGGCCCCACCCGTCCATGTCCATCACCACCTGGACGTGCGGCGTGAAGCGGATGTCCTTTGCGTTCGTCACCATCTTCCGCGTCCAACGATGCACGATGAGGATCTTCGGTGGGAGGTTCTTCGCCTTCGCGATCTCGTCGAGGAAGTTTACCGCCCAATTGATGTCCTTTGCGTCCAGCGTTCCCACGCGCGTGCTCGGTACCGCACCCGATGTCTCCATCGCGAACTCCGGATCGATCGCGAGATGCACGTCAGGATTCTCCAGCCACGGCCGGAAGCGCGGCAGCTCGTTGCGCACGTTGTCCTTCCCCAGCTGTACGTCGATGAAGAAGACGCCATGGTGTGCCTTGGCCCACGCGTAGATCGTGTCCACCATCGCGTCGCGCATGCGCAGCCGGTACAGCCCGTTCTTTCCGGGCGCGCCCTGCGCGACCGTCGCGACAAGGTGCAGCGCCGGAATCACCGGATGCGTCGGGTCCGCCTTGGCCCACTTGGCCACTTCCTTGTCCAGCATCGCGAGCATCACGTCCTTGGGGTATTCGCCGAGCACGCCCATGCGCTTTTCGGCGGGATTGCCGTAGAACGCGACGATCCGATTCTTCGGCAGCAGGGCGCCGGGCAGCGGTTCCGGCATCTTCACCGGCCACAGGGCGTCGAGCTTCGGCTCGGGCTTCGTCATGCTGGCCAGCGCCACGCTGTCCTGACGCGACCGCTTCGGCAGCACGCCTGCGGGCAGCAACGTGTCATTCGGTACGTTTCCGGTGGCTGGTGCGCTCTGAGCGGTCACCGCCTGCACGGCCGCGCCAGCCACCAGGGACCCGCCAGTGGGTGCTGCCTGCTTCGCCGTATCGGTGACTTCGCCGGCGCCAGCACCGCTCTGCGTGGCTGCCTTGGGCGGGATGTTCCTGTCGGCGCAGCCCGCGGCCACGGCGGCAAGGGTGATGAACGCGGCGGTGGCGATCCGCTGTGGGACGAGGGGACGGAACATGTGCACGACGATGGGTAGACTGAGGGACCTGCTGGGCGGGATGCCTGATGCTAGCAAGCCTGTGTGCAAGCACCAAGCCCTTACATTTCCGGGACTGGTCATCCCTTGAAACTGGCGATTTTCCAGATCTCCCACCGAGTCCGGTATGTCTGACTGCAGCGGTCCTCCCTCGAAGCCTGGATGCGCCCTGACCCTCCTCCTGCTCGATGCGGCGCGCGCCGTCGAAGCCAGGACGGAAGGGGCGCTGGGCGAGGTCGGCCTGTCGCTCGCCAAGCTCGGGGCACTTCGGCACCTCGTGCTGGCCGCGGAGCCCCTCACCCTCTCTCACCTGGCGGAGCGGCACTGCTGCGGCAAGTCGAACGTGACGCAGCTCGTGGACCGGCTCGAGGCCGACGGATTCGTCGCGCGGGTCCCTGACCCCGATGACCGCCGCACCACCCGAGCTACGGTGACGGACAGCGGCCGCGCCGCGTATGAGCGGGCGACCGCTCTGCTCGCCGACATGGAGCGCGCGCTGGATACCCGGCTCGGGGCCGCACCACGGGCAGAGTTCGCGCGCCAGTTGCGCGCGCTGCGCGAAGGCTAGGCGGGGAAATCGCTTCGGCGGGCCGCGAATCGGTAGCCGACGCGATAGAATACGGCAACATGGGTCATCATCATCACCACGGTCATCATCACGGCCACGCGCACGAGCACCACGACGACGACTCCAACGGTCGGCGCCTCGCCGTCGTGCTCGTGCTCACCGCCGCGTACACGCTCGCCGAGGCCGTGGGTGGATGGATGTCCCACTCGCTGGCACTCGTGGCTGACGCCGGGCACATGCTGTCGGACGTCGCGGCGCTCGGCCTCAGCCTTTTCGCCGTGTGGATTGCACGGAAGCCGCCCACGGCCGCGCGCTCCTACGGCTATCACCGCACGGAAATTCTCGCCGCACTCGCGAACGCTGCCACCCTCATCGCGATCTCGGTCTGGGTCTGCGTGGAGGCGGTGCGGCGCATTCAGGCGCCGCTCGAGGTGGCCGGCCGCATCGTGATGGTCATCGCCGCGGGCGGGTTCCTTGTCAATATCGCCGGCATGTGGGTCCTGAGCGGTGGCCGGCACGCGAACCTCAATATTCGCGGAGCATGGCTGCACGTGGCGACTGATGCCCTTGGCAACATCGGCACGGTTGCGGCTGGCGCCGCGGTGGCGTTCCTGGGTTGGCGCTGGGCGGATCCGGTCGCCTCCGTCGTCATCGCCCTGCTCGTGTGCTGGTCCGCGTTCGCCCTCCTCAAGGAAAGCGTTGACGTCCTGATGGAAGGCACGCCGAGTGGCATCGATTCCGAAAGCGTGCGCCTGGCGCTGGTGGCCGTCGAGGGCGTGCAGGCCGTCCACGACCTGCACATCTGGTCCATCGCCAGCGGACGCATCTCGATGTCTGCCCACGTTGCGGTCGATGGCTCCCGGCCTGATCGCGACGTGCTGCCGGCGCTGTGTAGTCGCCTGCGCGAGGGATTCGGGATTACGCACGTCACCCTGCAGCTCGAGGGAGAGTGTGCCGCCAGCGAGACCCTGCACGCCTGATCGGGCTACGCCGCAGGAATCGCCACGTGGATCGGCTTGGGTGGGGCGGGAGGGGCGGTTTTCGTCGGCGATGACTTCGTGGACGACTTCCTGGAAGACGCGCTCGACCGCTTGACCGGCGCGCGGGTCTTCGTTGCTGTCTTCTTGGCGGCCGTCTTCTTCCCGACGGTCTTCTTCACGGTCGTCTTCACGGCCGTCTTCACGGCCGTCGGCTTCGGCGCCGACGTCGTAGTCGCGCGAGTGGGAGGCGCAGTCGGTGCCGGAGTGGCGACGGTCGTTGGTGCCGGCGTGGGAACGGGAGGCGTCCCCTGCGGGGGCGCAGCGGCAGGCGGGGAGGACACCGACCCGGCGGACACCGACGTGGTCTTCTGCGTGCCGTTCGTGGCACCGAACAAGCCGGAGATGAACGGCTTTGCGATGCACTCGTAGAAGCTGCGACCGTCGCAGATGGATTTCGCGGAACCCTCGACGAATTTCTGCACCTTGTCGGGGTACGTGTGGCAGCGGGGTGTGTTGGTTCCCTTCACGCAGCCGTTGTACCGGAGCAGCGCGGTCTGCCAGTCGCGGTCGGTCGTCTCGCCCGTCTTGGTACGCGGACGAAAGTACTGGCTCAGGATGAACACGCCGTATTTCACGTTCGTGGAATCGCTCACGAGGTCCTTTCCGAGCAGCGACGACAACTCCTTCGTCAGCCAGATCTTGGGATAGACCTGCATGAGCCCCACGGCACCCACGTTCGAGGTCGCCTTCGACACGAACTTCGCGTTCTCGGTGAGCATCACGCCGAAGATGATGGCGGGCGAGATACCGCGGATGTACGCCTCCCGTACGGCGTACTGGGCGATGGAGTCCGCGCGCGCGGAGTCCACCTGCTTCAGCCGCATCAGGTCCTCGTAGAAATTCTGCTTTTCGTCGCGGAATTTCGCCGACGCCATCAGCTGGTCCAGGTTCGTACTGTCGCCCGGAGCGATCGCGGCGGCGACACCAGGCGCATGCTTTCGCAGCTCGTCGCCAAGGGTCCCGCTCGTGGAATAGATGGGCCGCGTATTGGCGACCGTGTAGACGATCACTCCCACGAGCACGACGATCAGGCCGATCGCGCGGAGGACGTACACCAGGGCGGACGTCCGCGGCTTCTCGCCTCGCCGTCCGTCCGTTGCGCCTGCCGCGCGTCGCTCGCTCGCTGCCCGGCGATCCGTTACGTCGTCCTCACCCGGCATGCGCCGGTTAACGGAAAATGCCGAAGTGGCCCAGCAGCCACCACAACACGAGGAAGATGAGGACGGTGCTGAAACAGCCGCCGCCCATTTTCTTCGCACCATATCCCGCGGCCAGACCGCGCAGCAACTTGCTCATCCCGGCGCACTCCTGTTGACGTGTGCGGCAGCGAAGTGCACGAGCCGTACCCCAACACCAGCTGGGCCTGGTTACCGGATTTGTCCCCTGACAGGTTGCTGAGCGCCGGCACTGGCGCCGGTAGTAACCGGTGAACGGCGGTCAGGGAGGCACCGCACCCACACCCACAGCTGCTTCATCGTGCGCGGCCGAGGCGCTCGGCGCCGCGACCACGGGAGCGGGCGGCGTTACAAGGGTGGCCACACTGTGCTCGCTGTGTGGCATTCTGAAGTGGAGCGGATCGACGGCGACGCCGTTCACCGCAACCTCATAGTGGAGGTGCGGTCCCGTCGTCAGCCCACTCGTGCCCACGGTCGCGATCGCATCTCCCCGCATTACTTGCTGGCCTTCGTGCACCAGCGCGGCGCGCAGGTGCGCGTAGCGCGTGGTGATCCCGCCCTCGTGCGTGATCTCCACCATCAACCCCATCGCGAATCGACGCCCCACGAATGACACGCGGCCGTTGGCGGGCGCGGCCACCCGGGTGCCGCGCACGGCGGCGATATCGATGCCCCGGTGCGGACGCAGCACATTGAGGATCGGATGCCGGCGCGATGCAGAAAAACCACTCACGATTGTCCCCACGACGGGGAGGCCGTCCAGGCTGAGCCTGGCCGGCCCGAGAATCGACGTTGCCGCAGCTGTGGAGCGCGCCCGTGCGCGTGCGATGGGCGGCGCGCTGCCCACGCCCGACGCCGGCGCGCGATGCGTTCCCGCCGTGGGCGCGGCAGCCAGTGAGTCCGCGCGGGCCGACGACTCCGCCAGTACCGCCCGTGCGACCGTCAGCGAATCCTCGACCGCTGAAAGTCGGTCGCGAAGGGCTGAAAGTTCGCGGCCCGGCACGATGAGGTCCGGACTCTTCAAGGCCACCAGCACGGCCGTGACGGTGCCGCCCGTGACGAGCAGGAGTGCGAGCACGACGCTGACGATCGCCCTGGCCTGCCAGCGGGCCAGCGCGAAGGCCCGTGTGCGCGAGCCGGCCGTGGGTGGCACCAGCATCACCCGCCACGGACGCCGACCCACCGGCACGTGGCGCCGGCGCACCGTCTCGATTGGAATGACGGGCGTGGAGACGCGCTGCATCGGCGTGCGCGGCGTCATCCCGCGAATCGGGATCACGCCGTTCGAGGCATGGGGAACAGGGCCTGGCTGCGGAATCGCGGCCGTCAGGCGCGGAGTCGTTCGTGGAAGTGACATGGTCAGCTCCGCGTCGAAACGTTTTCAGTGCGATCCGCGCCCCGCGCCCCCGACGGCATCGTGGCAGGCGGCAACATTTCCACCTTCCCATTTACCACGCCGCCTTCCTGGACGAGCACCACCAGCGTGACCACGTCGCCGGTGACGATGGCGGTGGGCTGCAGCTCCACGCGCTCGGATGCGCATACATTGCCCCTCAGTGTGCCGCCCACGATGACCTCGCGCGCGTGGATGTCGCCGGTCATGGTGGCGCCCGTACCGAGCACTACGGTATCGGCCCGACGGATGCTGCCGACGAGATTCCCGTCGATCCGGAGGGATCCCGTCGTGTCGAGGTCGCCGAACACTGAAAGCTGGCTGTCGAGCAGCGAATATCCGCTGCCGGGCTGGATGGGCGAGGCGCTCTTGCGCCTGGAAAAGAGGCTCATCTGCTGCTCCTGCGGGAGGGAACGTGCTGGCAGACCCGACGGCGGTCCGACCGTGCAGGAACGATGGAGTGGTGTGTGTCGAGTGCGCCAGACCAGATGTCGCCACGCCCGTGTGATGCACATCACAGCGCAATTTTTCCCAGCGGCGATACTGGCCCGCTGACTTCGGTATGTGGCACACGGTCTGCCATATGGTGTACGAACATTCTTCGGCGAATCGCCGATCATACCTGGAGGTACAATGCGCCCGTCCATCAAGACGCTTTTCATCGCCCCCGCCTTTGTCTTCGCTGCGGCATGCAGCAAGGACAAGCCGGCCGATGCCACGTTGAGCAATGATCTCACGCTCGCGGCACAGGCGCGCCAGACCGCGACCATGGATTCGATCTCGGCAGCCGAGCGCACTCGCGTAGCGGCGGCAGCGGCGCCTGCTCCCACGGCGCTTCGCTCGAGTTCGTCCACGCCGGCCCGCACGTCCACCGTTCATCGTCGGTCGACGTCCTCCGGCAGCAGCGGCGGCTACAGCCGCGGCACTGTCGCAGCGACGCACACCGTTACGGAGAAGAACACGAACCGTGACGCCGCAATCGGCGCTGCGGCGGGTGCGATCATCGGCGGCGCGTCCAGCCACAGCGTGAAGGGCGGCATCATCGGCGCGGCGGCCGGCGGCATCCTCGGCGGCATCATTGGTAACAACGTCGACATCCACAAGAAGCAGGTTCCGTGACCGATCGGGCCTAGCCCGGGTCGGTAGCGGGGGCAGGAGGGCGAAGGAGCGGGCCGCGCGGCTCGCTCCTTCGCCCTCCGGTCCGTTCGGGGGTACCACAGTGGGCAAGGGGTCTCTTGCGTTCGATTGACAGTCCGGACGCCCACGGCTAATATTCGGGGCTGCGACCTCGATGCGTCGCGACGCACACATCAATCCGGGAAGGACGTACTGATGGTCGAGATTCATCTCGAAGAAAGCGATCGCCTGGACTGGGCGCTCAAGGCATTCAAGCGGAAGATCGCCAAGGCCGGCATCCTCAAGGATCTCCGGAAGAAGCGCTACTACGTGAAGCCCAGCGAAGCGCGGCAGCTCAAGGCCGCCGCGGCGCGGCGCCGCAGTCGCACCGAGCGCTCGCGCTAGCCTTCGGGCAACGTAGCGCAACCACGGATGGCGAAAGAAGACGCGATTCAGCTCGAGGGGGCCGTAACGGAAGTGCTCCCGAATGCCACGTTCCGGGTGCAGTTGACCAACGGTCACAACGTGCTGGCAACACTCGGCGGCAACATGCGCCGTTTCCGCATCCGCGTGCTCGCGGGCGACCGGGTGACAATCGAAGTGTCACCCTACGACCTCACCAGAGGACGCATTACCTTCCGGCACAAGAACTAGCCGTTCGGAGTGCTGCGTGTGATCGGGGGACCTCGCCGTGCGAGGTCCCCCGTTTTGTATTCGACCAGTGCCGGCTTATCGCGCCCGGATTGCCTCGGCCGGTGCGCCATGCCGAACGCGGGGATACGGCACGCCGGGCCGCACGCTTGCCCACAGGATGCGGTTGAACAGCCCCTCGTCGGCGGCGTCCTCGACGCGCAGGTCGAGCGCGCGCGACTGCCGCGCGCCGGTGGTGCCGCCGGGATTCCGGTCCCCAAGGTTCACGGCTGGCGTCAACGTAGCGTATGCGCGGAGGTCGGCCGTGGCACTCCAGATGTCCCGCAGGGGACGTCCGAAAAAATCGAACTGCGACAGCGCGTCCAGCCCCAGCAGCTCCTCCATTGTCCGCAGCACGTCGGTCGTGTTGGCGAAACGATGGACCACGCCTGCGCGAACGTACGGCGAGATCACCAGCATCGGCGCGCGATGCGAGTCGACATGGTCCGGACCGTTCTGCGCATCGTCTTCGAGGACGAAGACGACCGTGCTGGCCCAGAACGGACTCTTCGACAGCGCCTCGATCATGCGGCCGAGCGCCAGGTCATTATCCGCCACCATCGCCTGTGGCGTGGGCGTGCCCGCACGCAACGCCGAGGTGTGGTCATTGGGCAGGCGGACGATCTCCATGGCCGGCATCACGCCAAGCCGCGTGAACTCCGCGAGCTCCGCGATCCAGACGTCGGCGCGGACCTGATCCTGAATGGACAGGTCGAATCCCGGATACCGCGGGTTCGTGTGGGCGGCGAGGAACGGCTTGTTGCCGCGGTAGCCAACGGGAAGCACGTCGTCGGGATCCATGCTCGAGGGCACGACGAACTCGCCGTAGTCGCGAAAGGTGAGACCCTTTCGAGCGATGAGGTCCCACAGGTAGCCGCGTGCGGGCGAGCTCACATCGTCATGCGGGATGAGACCGCGCCTCGCCGACTGCGTGCCCTCGTAGTCGTAGTTCCGTCCACGCTGGGAATAGTTGAGCTGGACCGTTTTTTCGAGATAGTCGGTCGCATACGCGGCCATCGACCAGTTGTGTCCATCGGCGCTGACCTCGGCATTCACGAAGAACCGGTCGAAGATGCCAAAGCGTTCCGCCAGTGCGTGGTGGTTCGGAGTCACGTTGCGCGGGAACAGCACGAGCGACGTGTCGCCGTCGGCCTGGGCAAGGTCGCCAAGCACCTGATCGTAGGTCCGGTTCTCCTTCACCACGTAGATGACGTGTTCGATTGGCGGATAGCCGCGCGCCGCCGACGGCGAGCCGTTCCAGCCATTGGCGCTGCCAACGCGTGCCGTGAACGGTGCGAGGGTCGAGCGATCAGCGCGCGCGAGCGGCACCGTCATCAGCGTGCCCCCTAGCTGCGAGAGCGTGGTGTTCCGGCCAGCCGGCTGCACGCGTTCGCGCGCCGCCACGGGACCCGGCCCGTCCGGGTTCGCGTGGGTGCCGCGCCCCTTGCCCGTTGCGATCAGCACGTCGTTGCCGCGCGCGAGAATCGCCGTGGGATACCAGCCAGTCGCGAAGCGGCCCGCCATGCGATCGTCACCGGTACTGACGGCCACTCCGCTCGTGGATGGCGTGAGGTCGAATACCGCGACAGCATTCGCATCGCCTTCTGCCACGAACAACCGTCCGCCATCCGCGGACAGCGCCAAGGCGTTCGGGGTGCTGCCCTCGCCAGGCCCCATCGGCGGTGGGTCGCGCAGCTCCCCGATCACGCGGCGACGCCGAAGGTCGACGGCAACCACACGATCCACGCTCGCCAGCGCGACGAACAGCCGATTGCCAGCGGGGTTCAGCAGCAGTGCCGACGGATGCCGGCCAACGAGTATCTCACCGGTCGCTCGCAGCGTTCCCGACGTCGAGGCATACGTACTGATCTCGTAACCGCCCCAGTTGGTCACGTACACGTTGCCGTCCGGCGACTCGGTGACGGCGTACGGATACCGGCCCGTGGCGAGGCGCTGCGCGACACGACCGCTCGCGAGATCCACGACGGCGATGGAGTCCACGAGATTCTCGACCACGTAGAGCTGCCGGCCATCGTGAGAAACGGCGAGGCCGGCCGGGTATCGCGTGACTGTCGAGCGTGCGGTCGGGCGCGGCTGCAGCATGATGCTGTCGCGAAGCGCGGCGACGCCGGCGTTCCACGCGAACGCGTAGATCACGTCGGTGTTACCACCCGACGCGTACAACATGCGCCCATCGGTCGAGAAGGCGAGGCCGAGAAAGACGGCCGGAAGCTTCACTGTCTGGAGAACCTTGCCGGACGTACGATCCACGACCTGGATGCCTTCGTCGCCCCAGCCGTTCAGCAGGAGCACGACACGGTCGCCTTCCGGCGCAAGGACCATGGCCAGCGGCATTTGTCCCACATCATGCATCGGCGCGGCCGGATCGAGCCGGACACCGGTGGGGAGGCGGCCGGCGAAATCATCCCCCGCCGCGCGCGGTGCCTGCTCACCATTCACGGACGGCGCGGCAGAGCACGCGGTCGTTGCGAGGAGGCAGACCCAGGTGATGGAACAAAGCAGTGCGTGGCGCATGACGTGATCAGGAAGGGAGGATGGGACGCAGCGGGCGGGCACCGGAGCCACCGGAATACAATCGTACCGCGTGGTGGATGGGAGCGTCACGGGTCCGTCGCGA
>JBDTYL010000343.1:0-13732 GCA_040005695.1 bacterium
GCATCCTGCACGTGGCCGCGAAGGACAAGGCGACGAACAAGGAGCAGAAGATCCGTGTCGAGGCGTCGAGTGGCCTGTCCGATTCCGACATCGACAAGATGGTGAAGGATGCGGAGCAGAATGCCGACGCGGACAAGAAGCGGCGCGAGGAGATCGACACGCGCAACCGTCTCGACAGCATGACGTACGAGGTGGAGAAGAACGCGAAGGAGTGGTCCGACAAGCTGCCGGCCGACCTCAAGGCGCGACTCGATGCATCCGTGGAGCGGGCCCGGAAGGCGCTCCGCGGCGACGACCTGAACGAGATCAAGGCCGCCCAGGAGGACCTCAGCAAGACCTTCGGTGAGGCGGGGCAGTCGTTCTATGCGCAGAACCAGGGCGCGGAAGGCGCCGCGGCTGACGGCGCGGAACACGCCGGCCAGGCGGACGGCGCTCCCGGCGGTGCCAAGCCGGCGGACGACGTCGTGGAAGCGGATTACGAGATCGTGGACGACAAGAAGTAGCCCGACCGGTGCCGGTCAATGCCGGCACTTCGGAAACCAGTCGGGCGCCGCAAGTGTCTATAAAGTGACGCTCGGCGCCCGCCTGCGTGGGCCCTGCGTATTATATGGGTGAGGGTTCGAGCAATCCCCGGATTTCATGAGGAGAAGCAGAATGGCTACACGGTATTCACTCGGCCGTCTCGGCGCCGCCGTCGTCACGGCATTCATCTGCGGGCTCTTGTTCGCCTCCGGATTCGACCTCACGCGCTTCGGCTTCGCCCAGGACGGCAAGGGCGCCAAGGTCGCGTCGTCCCAGGTGCAGTCGCTCGCCGAGACGGGCAATGCCTTCGAGGCCATCGCCGATCACGTGACGCCGAGCGTGGTGTCCATCCAGACCACGCAGCGCGTCAGGACCACCCGTTCGCGCGGCCGCACGCCCCAGGGCGGCGGCATCGAGGACTTCTTCCGGAACTTCGAGCAGCAGCAGCAGGGGCCGCAGCGCGAGCAGGCGCAGGAAGCGAGCGGCACCGGCTTCATCGTCTCGAAGGACGGCTACATCCTCACGAACAACCACGTCGTCGCCAATGCGGACAAGGTGACGGTGACGCTGCTCGACAAGCGGAGCTTCACCGCACGGGTGATCGGCCGCGACCCGACCACCGACGTGGCGGTGATCAAGGTGGACGGCTCGAACCTGCCGGTCGCCGCGCTGGGTGACGACAACGCGGCGCGCGTCGGCCAGTGGGTGGTGGCCATCGGCAATCCGCTCGGCCTCGACTTCACGGTCACGGCGGGCATCATCAGCGCCAAGGGGCGGCCGCTGCCCGGCCTGCTGCAGGGCAGCTATGCCATCACGGACTACATCCAGACGGACGCAGCGATCAACCCCGGCAACTCCGGCGGGCCGCTCGTCAACATTCGCGGCGAGGTCATCGGCATCAACAGCGCGATCGCGAGCAGCACCGGTTTCTACGCCGGCTACGGCTTTGCGATTCCGGTGTCGCTCGCGAAGCAGGTGATGGATGACCTCATCGCGTACGGCAAGGTGCGGCGGGCGGTGATCGGGGTGAGCATCAAGGACGTGACGGCGGACGATGCGCAGGCCGCGGGACTCGACCACGTCACGGGCGTGCTGGTGGGCGGCTACAGTGGCGAAGACAGCCCGGCCAAGGCCGCCGGCATCCAGGCGGGCGACGTCATCATCGCGGCGGATGGCAAGCCGACGGATCGCATGAGCACGCTCCAGCGTATCGTGCGCAGCCACAAGCCGGGCGAGACCCTTGGCTTCGACGTCATGCGCTTCGGGGCGAAGAAGACGTTTCGCGTGAAGCTCACCGAGGCGCCGGACGATCCGGAATCGTTGGCATCGGCAGACGGCGCGGGCGCAGCGCCGATGATCACTCCGACGCAGTCGAGAAAGCTCGACAAGCTCGGCATCACCGTCGAGCCATTGGCGCCGGACCTGCGCGGACAGATCGAGGCGCCATACCGCCGCGGGATCATGGTGAGCGACGTGTCGGTCACGGGGCCCTCATTCCACAAGCTCGCGCCGGATGCGACCATCCTGCTCGAGGTGCTCAATCCCGGCCCGCGCCGGGTTCTGAGCTCTCCGTCCGACCTCGACAGCGTGCTCACGGGCGTCCGCTCCGGCGACCTGGTGTCGTTGCTCGTGTACAACGTGGGTGTGGTGGGTGGCACCAGCGTGGTGACGGTGAAGGCGCAGTAGTCGCACGAACGAACCAGCAGATCGTCGAGCCCCCGGAACCTCCGGGGGCTTCGACATTTGTGGGTGTGGTCTTGGCAAGCTACCCCGCCCGTCCAGGATGTCTTACGTTGAGCGGTGTCGCGAGAGTGGCGAAACTGGCAGACGCACCAGACTTAGGATCTGGCGCCGCAAGGCTTAGGGGTTCGAGTCCCCTCTCTCGCATCGTCGGCGCGCGGCGCGGAGGCGCGCGTCATTGACCTTCTGCGATCTCGCGCGTCGAATGGAGCGGGTATGCGGCCCGCCTCGCACCCTCAGCCCGCTCTGACACATGCGACGTCCCGACCTGCGACGTGTGGTAGCACTCTTCGCCCTGGCCGCGCTGGGCGCGTGCGGCAACGAGATCGACCAGAGCACGCGCCCCATCAACCTGGTGGGCACGTACCAGCTCGTGAGTTACGGAGGAAGCGCGCTCCCGGTCGCCACCCGGCTCGATTCGGCGTCCACGCTCGTCTCCGGCGAACTGATCCTGTCGGCGGACATGACCTGGAGCGAGACCCTGATGCTCCAGTCCACGTCGCAGGGCGCGGCGCGAACGTACACGCAGGTGGGTTCCGGCGGCTGGACGATCCTCCGGGACTACGCGTACATCGCGTTCACCGACCGCCTGAACGCCTATTCCTTCAGTGGCACCGCGTCCGGCGGGACGGTCGTCCTGCAGTCGGCAGATGGGTCCGAGATGATCTACCGACGCTGACCCCCCGGCGGCTGGGGCCACCGCAGACGCCGTGATATCCGAAGGGGGAACAACAGGACCGGCTGCGCGTTTGTCGACGGGCACCGCATGCCGCTGTGCCCCGGCCCTACGACGCAGAGTTCGCGCAGATGTCCACTCACGACGAGGCGCATTGCCGGCGCATCGTACGCACGCACGCGCGGACCTTCTGGCTCGCGAGCCGGTTCCTGCCGCCGGCGAAGCGGCGGGCCGCGTTCGCGCTCTATGCGTTCTGCCGCGTCGCGGACGACATGGTGGATCTCGGCAAGGGTGGCGCGTCACTGGACGTCACCGGCCAGCTCGCGACCTACCGTATGCGGCTCGAGGCAGCACTGGAGGGTCGGCCGGACGACGCCGTCTTCCGCGAGCTGTCGGCAGCGGCACGGCAGTACCGGGTGCCGTCCGTCGTGCTGCGGGAACTGCTCGATGGCGTGGCGCGGGACTGCGCCCCTGCGCACTACCCCACCTGGGATGCACTGTCGCTCTACTGTGAGGGCGTGGCCAGCAGCGTGGGCGAGATGTGTGCGCACGTGTTCGGCGTGGCGGGCGGCGAGGCCGAGCGCGCGCGTGCCGTGCGTCACGCGCGGACGCTGGGCGTGGCCATGCAGCTGACGAACATCCTGCGGGACGTCGGCGAGGATGCGCGGAGTGGCCGCTGCTATCTTCCCACGGAGGACCTCGCGCGGTTCGGATTCTCGCGGGCCGACGTATTCGACGTGGGACTGGGCCGCGATGCACGCTGGAGCGCGCTGGTGCGATTCGAGATCGAGCGGGCCCGCACGCTGTATGCGCAGGCGATGCCGGGCCTTGCCCTGCTCGCGCCGGATGCGCGCCGCTGTGCCGCGGCGTGCGCCATCGGGTACGCGGGGATCCTCGGCGCCATCGAGGCCAATGGGTTCGACACGTTCAGCGCGCGGGCGCGACTCGGCACGGTGGCGCGCGCGACGGTGCTGTGGAATGCCTGGCGGTTTCCCCTCGAAGGCGCCCGTCGCGCGGACGGACCGCGCGGGCCATTGCCCGACGACGCGATGACGCGATGGGCATGAGCGCCACCGCAGGCACGCGCGGGTCGCTGCAGCGCGTGTCCGGCGCTGCGCTCGTGGGCCACGCCGCCCTCCTGCTCCTGTCGGGCGTGGCGTTCGCGACGTTCCTCGCGCCGCCGTCGCCGGCGTGGCTCACGACGCCGGCCAATCAGCGCGTGGCCGCGCTCATGTTCGCCTTCGGCGGCCAGACAACGGTGGTGCTGGGCGCGATCGCGGGCCTCGTGCACGCAGCGAGCCGGCTCGGCTGGCGCCGGGCGCTGGCGATCTTCGCTGCGGCTTTCGGCATCTCGCTGTCCGCCGAGCTGGCCGGCACGACCTTCGGCTATCCCTTCGGTCCCTACTCGTACACCACGCAACTCGGCTACCTGATCGGCGGGCGAGTGCCGTTCAACATTCCGACGTCGTGGTTCTTCATGCTGTATGCATCGCTCGCGATCTGCGGCCGCCTCCTCCGGCCGGACGACAGCGCGCGCGGGCGGTGGCGATGGGCCGCGATGGCGGCGCTGGTGCTCACGGCGTGGGACGTGTCGATGGATCCGGCGATGGTGGCGACGACGCACTGGCTGTGGCACCTGCCGCCGGCGCAGGGTGCGAGTCTCGTGCAGCGTGTGTTCCTCTCGAACCTCTTCTACGGCATGCCGCTCACGAACTGGCTCGGCTGGCTCCTCACCGGCTGCATCGTCGCGCGCGTGATGCTCGCCGTCGTGCCGCCGCGTCAGTGGGCCGACGAGGTGTCGCCAGCGCGGCTGCCGCTCGTGCTGTACGCAGTGAATGGCGTGTTCCCCATCCTCATCTGCGCGGGCCGAGGCATGTGGGCGGCGGTGATCCTCGGTATCCTGGCGATGGCGCTGCCGCTCGGCCTCGCACTGCGCGCCGGTTCGCGAGCGCAGCGCATGCCCGTCGCGATGCGCGGACGCGCGCCCGCGCTCGAACGCGTGTAGCACCGACGTGCGCATCGTCGTCATCGGCAGCGGGTTCGGCGGACTCGCGGCGGCGATCCGGCTCGCGCAGCAGGGCCACGACGTGGTGATGCTCGAGAAGCGCGACAAGCCAGGCGGACGCGCGTACGTCTACGAGCAGGATGGCTACACGTTCGACGGGGGTCCGACGATCATCACGGCGCCGTGGCTGATTCATGAGTTGTTCGAGCACAGTGGCCGGCGCAGTGAGGACTACGTGACGCTCGTGCCCATCACGCCGTTCTACAACATCCGGTTCGAGGACGGCTCGGTGTTTCGTTACACCGGCGACCGTGCCGACGTGGTGGCGCAGGTGGGGCGATTCGCGCCGGCCGACGTGCCGGGCTATCTGCGATTCGCGGACGCCACGGAGGCCATATTCAAGGCCGGCATGGCGCTGATCGACACCCCGTTCGACCGGATCATCGACATGCTGCGCGTGGTGCCGGAGCTGGTGCGGCTGCGCGCCGATCGGTCGGTCGCCGCGTTCGTCAACTCATACATCAAGGATCCACGGCTGAGGCAGGTGTTCAGCTTCCATCCGCTCCTGGTGGGCGGCAATCCGTTCCAGAGCTCGTCCATCTACGCGCTGATCCACACGCTCGAGCAGCAGTGGGGCGTGTGGTTCGCGATGGGAGGTACGGGTGCCGTCGTGCGCGCGCTTGTCCGCCTCTTCGAGGAACTCGGTGGCGAGGTGCGATTGTCGAGCGAGGTGGCGGAGATCGTCGTGGACCCGGCGACGCGACGCGCCACAGGCGTGCGCCTCGCCTCGGGCGAGCTGGTGCCCGCCGATGCCGTCGTGAGCAACGGCGACGTCGCGCAGACCTACTTGCAACTCGTGCCCGCCGCCGTGCGCCGTCGCAACACCAACCGGCGGATCGAGGGGCTGCGCTATTCGATGTCCCTGTTCGTGATGTACTTCGGCACGGATCGGCGCTACGACGACATCGCGCATCACGAGATCCTGATGGGGCCGCGGTACGAGGGACTGCTCGACGACATCTTCCGGCGGAAGGTGCTGTCGACGGACTTCTCGCTCTACCTGCATCGGCCGACGGCGACGGATCCATCGCTCGCCCCGGCGGGATGCGACAGCTTCTACGTGCTCTCGCCAGTGCCACACCTCGGCGGCGACGTGGACTGGGCGGAGGCGGCGCGCCCATACCGCGATGCGATCGTGGCGTATCTCGAGTCGCGCTACATGCCCGGCCTGTCGCGCCACATCCTCACGGAGCGCGTGATCGATCCGCGTCATTTCCGCGACACGCTCAACAGCCACCTGGGGAGCGCCTTTTCCGTGGAACCGATCCTCACGCAGTCGGCTTGGTTCCGGCCACACAATCACAGCGAGGATGTGGGCAACCTCTATTTCGCCGGCGCGGGCACGCATCCGGGAGCGGGCATTCCGGGTGTGCTGAGCTCCGGCAAGATCGTGGCGCAACTCATCGGGCCTGCGTAGCAGCGGCGCGCGAGATTCACTGAGCCTTTGCGGGGTAAAGCGCTCCGCCTGCGCGTCGCTCCTGCATCCTCCGGTTCCCGGTTTCCCCAGTTAGATTTCGGTCATGGACATCCAGATCACCACCAAGAAGAGCGAAGGCGTCGAGCGCCTCCTCGAAGTGTCTGTCCCCCTCGCCACCGTGCAGGCGGAGGAGGAAAAGCAGGCTCGGCGCTATGCGACCTCCGTGCGCCTCCCCGGATTCCGTCCCGGCAAGGCGCCGGCAGCGATGGTCCGCAAGCGCTTCAAGGACGCGATCCGGCAGCAGGTGCTGGAGACGCTCGTCCAGGAAGCATTCAAGGAAGTGATGGAGCGTGAGAAGCTCGACGTCGCGGCCCAGCCGCATGTCCATGACGTGAAGTTCGACGATGGCTCGCCGCTCACGTTCGAGCTGCACCTCGAGGTGCGGCCCACGATCGTGCTCAATCGCACGGAGGGGTTCCGCGTCACGCGCAGCGCAACGCCGGTGACCGACGAGACGGTGAGTGAGCAGATCGAGAAGCTGCGCGACGACAAGGCCACGTGGGCGCCGGTGGAAGAGCGTCCGCGCGAAGGCGACATGGTGAAGGTGCTGCTCTCCACGCCGGAAGGCGCGGGCGACGAGATGCCCGAGGGTCGGCCCTACGACCTCGTCCTCGGCGGCGGCCAGGCGATCGCGGGCGTGGAAGAACTCGTAATGGAGCTTGCGCCGGGCGAGACGAAGGAGCGCAGCGTGAAGTGGCCGGACGACTTCCCCGACGAGGCGCAGCGGGGCGTGGCGAAGAACGTGCGCGTCACGCTGCAGGACGTGAAGCGGAAGTCGGCGCCGGTGCTGGACGATGACTTCGCGCGCGCCGTGGGCGACTTCGACTCGCTCGCCGCGCTGCGCGCCGCGGTGAAGAACGACCTCGAGGAGCACTCCACGCGCGACGCGGATGCGCTCGTGCGGCAGACGCTGCTCGACAACGTGGCCGAGGCGAACCCGTTCGACGTGCCGCCGAGCTGGGTGACGCGGATGATCGACGCCTACATGCAGGCGTACCAGATTCCGGACGACCAGCGGGCAACGTTCGGCGCGGAGTTCGCCGCCGTCGCCGAAAAGCAGGTGCGCCGCGACATGCTCATCGACGCGATCGCGGAGCAGCAGCAGCTGACGGCGACGGAAAAAGACGTGGACGAGCGCGTCGCGAAAGTCGCGGAGCAGCGCAAGACGGATCCGGGCCAGGTGTACGCCTCGTTGCAGAAGGCGGGTCGCCTGCCGGAGATCGAGCGCAGCATCACGGAAGAGAAAGTGTTCGAGTGGTTGACCGCCCGCAACGAAGTCACCAACGGTACCGCACAATGAGCAATCCCATGGCCACGATCTATCCGCCCTATGTCATCGAGCGCTCCAGCCGGGGCGAGCGCACGTACGACATCTTCTCGCGGCTCCTCATGGACCGCATCGTCTTCCTCGGCACGCCGATCAACGACGACGTCGCGAACATCATCATCGCGCAGCTGTTGTTCCTCGAGGCGGACAACCCGGACCGCGACATCTTCGTGTACATCAACTCGCCGGGCGGCAGCGTGTCCGCCGGCCTCGCGATCTACGACACGATGCAGTACCTGAAGGCGCCCGTGAACACCATCTGCATGGGCCTCGCGGCGTCGATGGGCTCCTTCCTCCTTGCGGCTGGCCGGAAGGGCAAGCGCAGCGCGCTGCCGCACTCGCGCATCATGATCCACCAGCCGTCCGGCGGCACGCAGGGCACGGCGGCAGACATCGAGATCCAGGCGAAGGAGATCCTCTTCCTGCGTCACCAGCTGAACACGATCTACGCGAAGCACACCGGTCGCCCGATCGAGCAGATCGAGCGTGACATGATCCGCGACTTCTTCATGTCGGCCGAAGAAGCGAAGGGGTACGGCCTGATCGACAACGTGATCTCCAACCGGGGCGACCTGGTGGATCCGCAGGTGATCGCGGCGCAGGCTGCAGGGGTGAAATAGCCGCCGGGAGGCACGGGCGGCCCATATCCTTCGGGGCCGCCAATCGTCTGTTGCTTGACCGGGTCGATTGCTGCAGTTAACTCTTGGTCATCTCTCCTCGCCCCGGCAGCTTCGGGCGTGCGCCTCTCGCAGAGTGTCCCGCCATGTCGCACGACAAACACCTCCGCTGCTCGTTCTGCGGCAAGTCCAAGGACTCGGTCCGGAAGTTCATCTCGGGACCGTCCGTGTACATCTGCAACGAGTGCATCGCGCTCTGCAACGAGATCCTCGCGGAAGACGAGGAGCGCGAAGTCGCCGAGGCCATCACCCAGGTCCCGACGCCGCAGGAGATCAAGGACACGCTCGACGGATACGTGATCGGGCAGGAGCGGGCGAAGAAGGCGCTCGCCGTCGCGGTCTACAACCACTACAAGCGCATCAATTCGGCGTCGGTGCGGGAAGACGACGTCGAGCTCGACAAGTCGAACATCCTGCTCATCGGCCCCACGGGCGTGGGCAAGACGCTGCTCGCGCAGACGCTGGCCCGCATCCTCGACGTACCGTTCACCATCGCCGATGCCACCACGCTCACCGAGGCCGGCTACGTCGGTGAGGACGTCGAGAACATCCTCGTGCGCCTCCTCCAGGCCGGCGACTTCAACGTCGCCGAGTGCGAGCGCGGGATCGTCTATATCGACGAGATCGACAAGATTGCACGGAAGTCCGAGAACCCGAGCATCACGCGCGACGTCAGCGGCGAAGGCGTGCAACAGGCGCTCCTGAAGATCCTCGAGGGCACGGTGGCGTCGGTGCCGCCGCAGGGCGGCCGCAAGCACCCGCAGCAGGAGTACATCCAGATCAACACGAAGGACATCCTGTTCATCTGCGGCGGGGCGTTCGACGGGCTGGAGAAGATCATCGAGGCACGGACGGGCCGCCGGCAGATCGGATTCTCCAAGGTGGAGACCGATCCCATCCGTGCCGCCGTGCTCGCGAAGAACGCTTTCTCGGAAGTGGAGCCGGAC
This sequence comes from bacterium, assembly GCA_040005695.1. Lineage (GTDB taxonomy): Bacteria > Gemmatimonadota > Gemmatimonadetes > Gemmatimonadales > Gemmatimonadaceae > AG11. Next base: position 9,432 of record JBDTYL010000343.1, read on the forward strand.
GACCTGCTGCGCTTCGGGCTCATCCCGGAGCTGGTCGGCCGCCTGCCGGTGACGGTGCCGCTCGAGGGCCTCGACGAGGATTCGCTCGTGCGCATCCTCCAGGAGCCGAAGAACGCGCTCACGAAGCAGTACACGAAGCTCTTCGACCTCGAGGAGGTGAAGCTCACCTTCGAGGTGTCGGCGCTGCGCGCCATCGCGGGCAAGGCGCTCAAGCGGGGCACCGGCGCGCGCGGCCTGCGTGCGATCCTCGAGGAGCTCCTCACGGACGTGATGTTCGACCTTCCGACGCGCGACGACGTGGTGGAGGTGAAGATCACCGAGTCGAGCGTGCTGAACGGAACCGCGCCCCTGCTGGAGCTGGCGCCAACGAAGCGGAAAAAGGAGGCGTAACCGCCGGGTTGCGCCATGCACGACCCGAGGGCCGCGACGAGCGGCCCTCTTCGTTTGCCAGTATCTTTCCGCATGCCTTCCTTCGTCGTCGACGGCGCGCCGCTCGTGACGGCCGACCGCCTGCCCGTCCTGCCGCTGCGCGACATCGTGGTGTTCCCATACGTGGTGATGCCGCTGCTCGTGGGGCGTGCGGCGTCACTGGCCGCGCTGGAGGCCGCGAGCGGCACGGACAGCCTCGTCCTCCTCGTCGCGCAGCGGGACCCGGAGACGCAGGAACCCGCGTCCGCGGACCTCTATCGCGTGGGCGTGATCGCGCGCGTGCGGCAGCTCTCGCGACTGGGCACGGGCACCGTGAAGGTGCTGGTGGAAGGCGTCACCCGCGCACGCGTGACTCGCTACGTGCCCGGCACCGACTGCCTGCGCGCGACGATCGAGCCGATGGCGCCACTCGTGCTCGACGGCGACGAGGACGCGGAAGCGCACCTGCGCCGCGCGGTATCGTTGTTCGAGGAATACGTCGCCGTGCATCGCCGGCTGCCGGCCGAGCTGGTCACGGTGATCCAGGGGTCGGATTCGCCGGCGCGGCAGGCATTCGGCATCGCGGCGCATCTCGGCACGCGTCTCGAGCGCCGCCAGGGGCTGCTGGAGTCTGCCACCTTCCCCGCCATGCTGCGCGCCCTCGGCGAGACGCTCACGAGCGAGATCGACCTGCTCAAGCTCGAGCGGAAGATCGACGACGACGTGCGCGGCTCGCTCTTCCAGAACCAGCGCGAGTTCTACCTGCAGGAGCAACTCAAGGCCATTCACCGCGAGCTGGGTGGCGAGGACGCGGACGACTCCGACGAGCTCGGCGCGGCCATCGAGTCGAAGGGGCTGCCCGAGCCGGTGCTGGCACGGGCGCGGCGCGAGCAGCGGCGCCTGCGCCGGCTCTCGTCGATGTCGCCGGAGTCCGGCGTGACACGCACGTACCTCGAGTGGATCACCGCACTGCCGTGGACCGAGCGCACCGACGACGTGCTCGACGTCACGCATGCGCGCCAGGTGCTCGACGAGGACCATTACGGCCTCGACGACGTGAAGGAGCGGGTGCTCGACTACATCGGCGTGCTGGCGCTCGTGGAGCGACTGGACGGGCCGATCCTCTGCCTCGTCGGGCCACCGGGCGTGGGCAAGACGTCGCTCGGACGCTCCATCGCGCGGGCGCTCGGCCGCAAGTTCGTGCGCATGTCGCTCGGCGGGGTACGCGACGAGGCGGAAATCCGTGGGCATCGTCGTACGTACATCGGCGCGATGCCGGGCCGCGTGATCCAGGCGATGCGTCGCGCGGAGACGGTGAACCCCGTGATCCTGCTCGACGAGATCGACAAGCTGGGCAACGATTATCGGGGCGACCCGTCGGCGGCGCTGCTCGAGGTGCTCGACCCGGAGCAGAACCGGGCGTTCAACGACCACTACCTCGAGGTGGACTACGACCTCTCGCAGGTGCTGTTCATCACGACGGCCAACTCGCTCGCGACCATCCCCGAGCCGCTGCGCGACCGCATGGAGATCATCCGGCTGGCCGGCTATCTCGACCAGGAGAAGTACGCCATCGCGCGCCAGTTCCTCCTGCCGCGCCAGCTGAAGCAGCACGGCATCGCGCCCGCCACGGTCACCGTCGAGGCCGACGTGATACCGGCCATCGTGCACGGCTACACGCGCGAGGCGGGCGTGCGCGACCTCGAGCGCCGTCTCGCGCGGCTGGCGCGCAAGCTCGCGCGCGCACGCGCCGAACGCCGCACGGCGTACGCGGGCAGTGACGTGACGGAACACGACAGCGTGACGCGCGCGATGCTGCACGGCATGCTCGGCGTGGCGCCTTTCGACCCCGAGGCGAACCTGATCGAGGACAAGGTGGGCGTGGCGACCGGCCTCGCGTACACGAGCGTCGGTGGTGACGTCCTCGAGATCGAGGTGAGCGTGGTGCCGGGCCGCGGCCGCCTGCAGCTCACGGGCACGCTGGGCGACGTGATGAAGGAATCGGCGAGTGCGGCGCTGAGCTATGCGCGAGCACGGGCGCCCGCACTGGGCCTCGAGCGCGAGTTCCTGCGCACGCGCGACCTGCACGTCCACATCCCGGCCGGCGCCACGCCCAAGGACGGGCCCAGCGCGGGTATCGCGATCGCGAGCGCCATCGTGAGCGCGCTCACGGGTGTGCCCCTCCGCGGCGCCGTCGCGATGACGGGCGAGATCACGCTGCGCGGGCGCGTACTCGGCATCGGCGGGCTGAAGGAGAAAACCGTGGCGGCCCTGCGCAACCGGATCACGCACGTCATCCTGCCGCAGGAGAATGCGCGCGACCTCGACGAGCTGCCCCCCGAGGTGAAGGCGGGAATCCAGTTCCATCCGGTGCGGTCGATGGACGAGGTGCTGGCAATCGCGCTCGCGCGGCCGGTGCACGCGCGTGACGAGGAAGAGACCGCCACCATGGTGGCGCATTGAGCGCCGACGCGAAGAAGGACCCGATGGTCATCAAGTCGCTGGAGTTCATCGGGCCCATGGCGACGTCGGACGGCTGGCGTCCGACCAACGACCTGCCGGAAGTGGCGTTCGCGGGGCGGTCCAATGTCGGCAAGTCGTCGCTGCTCAACCGGCTTGTGCGGCGCAAGGCGTTTGCACGCGTGAGCAACACGCCGGGTCGCACGCGCGAGATCAACTTCTTCAAGGTCAACGACATCTTCGTGCTTGCCGACCTGCCGGGCTACGGCTACGCGAAGGTCTCGAAGACGCGGAAGGCCGAGTGGCTGCCGCTCATCGAGGGCTACCTGCGGGCGTCCACGGCGCTGCGCGGCGTGGTGCAGTTGCTCGACGTGCGACACCATCCGTCGGACGAAGACCTCCAGATGTTCGATTTCCTCGCGGAGATCGAGGTGCCGACGATCGTGGCGCTGACGAAGGTGGACAAGCTCAAGCCGCGCGAGGTGGCGAAGCGCGTGCACGAGATCGCGGTCGCGCTGAGGCTCGAGGACGACCAGATGATTCCGTTCAGTGCGGAAACGAACCTGGGCCGCGACGACCTCGCGGCGGCGCTGATGTCGCTCATCGAGCAGCCGTCGTGGCGGACGGCGGCGGAGGCGACAGCGGAGGTCGATGCCGCAGTGGACCTTGCAGCCGATGCGGATTTCACCGGCGACGTGTCGCCGCTGCATGGCGACGGACCGCACGTATCGAGCGATCCATCCGCGCCCGGGAGTGGCGCACGGCGCACGTGAGTCGCCAGATTTCGGCCATGCCACTCCTGCCACTGCGCACGGTCGCGCCCGGAAGCAACGCCCATATCGCCGACGCCTGGCTCGAGCGGATCGCGGACCGATTGTCGCGCGAGAGCAGCGACGTCGCCGCCGACCGTGCGGTGCTCTGCCGCGAGACGCTCGCCGAACTGTGCTACCCGGAGTACGCGGCCAACTGGGAGACGGCGGTGGCGGACGCCGCGCTGCCGCTCGGCACGCGGCTGGCCCTCTCGGCGCTCGACCCGCGCAACATCACGCTGGAGCCCGAGTTCTACTCCGACTGCGACGACGCGAAGTTCCAGCCGGTGAAGCCGCTGCTCTGGCTCTGGTACTCGTTCGACCGTACCGCCCTCGGCGGGCAGAACGTCGCGCTTGGCGTGCAGCTACGTCGGCTGCTGGCGCAGCGGATCTTCAAGCGGTGCGGCGCGAACTTCAAGGCGTTCCAGCACGTCGAGTTCTCGTTCGGATACAACATGGAGGTCGGTGACGACGTCGTCATCCACCGGCACGTGCTGCTCGACGATCGTGGCGGCATAAGGCTCGGCAACCGGGTGTCGGTGAGCGACTACGCGAACATCTACAGCCATACGCACAGCATCGTGGACCAGCGCGACGTGACGAACGTGCTCACGGTGCTCGAGG
>JBDTYL010000344.1:0-10434 GCA_040005695.1 bacterium
CCTGAGCGCCGCGCCGTTGTCATCCTGAGCGCCGCGCCGTTGTCATCCTGAGCGCAGCGAAGGATCTGCTTTCCCCTGTCCGTGCATCCGTCGCGTCTCAGAACATCGCGCGAAACACGTAGCTCCCCTTCACGAAGAACGCATCCCCCGTGCGGCGCAGTCGCTGGAACGCAAGCGGATCCTCCTCGCTGAGGCTGCCGCCATAGCCGACGAACACCACGGTGCCGGGCGCGGGCCGGTACGAGAGCAGCAGGTCCGTGCGCAGCGAATTGGAGGACGTCGGCTGCGACGGTCCACCCGCCAGCACGATCACCGCACCGGTGCGTGGATCGAGGAGCGCCGCGCGTCGTGTGGCGGTGTACTGCGACACGACCCGCACGAACAGCGGCCGCGCGAGCTGGTACTCGACCCTGAGACGTGGAATCCGCGCCAGCGCCGACTGCTCGCCCGTGGCCCGGCGGGAGAACGACGTCGCTGCGTAGGTCGCGCTGGCCCGCAGTCGCTCGCTCGGACGAAGGTCGAGCGACGCGTTGTAATCCACGCGCCTTACCTGAGCGGTCTCGAGAAAATCCACGTCGTTGCCCACCGTCGTGGACGCCGAGGCGGCGAACTTCCGGAACTGCGGTGTGGCGATGCTGAACGCGCTCGTCGCCGTCGCGATGCGGCCCGATGGTGTAAAGCCGACGTAGCCGCGATAGTCCGCCGGGTCGAAGGCGAAGCTCGAGACCTTCGGGGTGGCGCCCACGCTCCAGCCGCCGCGCAGCGTCAGCTGGAGCTGGGTGGACGCAGCATCCTCGAGCAGCGACTGCGCGTGAAAGAAGTCGTCGTACCGCCACAAGCCGTTCACTGTAGCGAACACGTTGAACCGCTCCACCAGCGCGCCAGGCTTTCCGTACAGCGTGCCGCGGTTGGCAAGGCCCGGCTTCACGAAGCCCGTGCGCGGGACGAACCCGTTGTCCGCGCGGAAGTCGGGATGGATGCCGAGCACGTTGTAGTGGAAGCCCCAGGCGCGGTTGGTGGCGTCCACGACCGCTTCCCACATCGGGCCAGAGGTGGACGCACCGTTCACCGTGGTGAAGCTCTGCACGGCCTGGAGCTGCGCGTAGTAGATGCCGCCGAATACCACCTTCGCATCCCCGCCGGCGATGCGATTGGAGCGGCCGCTGCCCACGCGGTCGCTGTAGACGAGCCCCGCCTGCGACTGCGCACCGATGCCGCTGCGCAACCGCACGATGTCCACGAGGGGACGGTCGCCCGTGGCACTCGTGCTCCGCGCGTCGAGTGCGGACAACACGGCCACATCCATGCGATCGAGCTTGCCCGTGAGCTTCAGGGCGCCGTCCGGCTGCACGATGGTACGCGTGTACACCAGCTGGTTGGGCACGTTGAACTGATCCAGCGCCTCGACGAAGAAGGGCCGCTTCTCCGGATAGAACAGCGCGAACCGCTCGTCTGCCGCAATCTGCGTGGCGTCGGCCTCCACCTGCGAGAAGTCCGGCTTCACCGTGCCGTTGAGCACAAAATTGCTGCCCATCGCCCAGCGCACGTTGCCACCGACCTGCGGGTTCGACGCATACTGCCAGCGGTCGAGCGTCGGGGCACAGCAGGCGGAGCCGCGCGTGGTGTTGGTGAGCTCGGGGTTGAACTCGACGATCTGGCCATGACGCATGTCGGCGAGTCCGCCAAGTGTGCCTGACTGCGCGATGAAGGAGGCCGACGCCTTCCGCGCCGGTGTCCACGTCTCCTCGTAGCCATTGCGCTGCACGTGGCGGTCCACCTGGAAGCCCCACTCCTGCACCGCGAGCGCGGGGTAGCGCAGGCTGCTGAACGGGATGCGGACTTCCACCTCGTACCCCCAGTCGGTCACGTGCCCGCGCGATTGCCAGTTGAAGTCGGCGCTCAGGTCGTTCTGGCCAGGTCCCACGTTGGATCCCGGAATGAAACCGCCACCTTCACTCTTCGTCCCGTCGGCCTGGATGCCGAGCGGGTTCACGATGAAGACGAAGGCGCGGTTGCGCTCGTGGAAGGTGTCCAGGTGCAGCTCGACGTTGTCATCGCTGCCGATGCGGTCACGATCCGCCAGCGTCGCGGCCACCGTACCCCGCTCGGCAAACGCGCGAATGCCGAAGTACATCGCGTCGCCGGAGTACCACACGCGCACCTCGGTGGAGTCGGGAGCGGGGCGGCCGTCCACGGGAGCATAGAGCGAGAAGCCCGTGAGCACCGCCGCGCGCGACCACACGGGCTCGTCGAGGACGCCGTCGATGGTGACGGTGGTGTCGATGCGCGGCGGTGCGACGTTGACCTGGCCGGCGCGGCCATTGAACACGGGCGCCGGCTGCGCGGCGGCGAGCTGGAATGCAGTGAGGAGCGACAGAAGCATGAAGCAAAGGTATCAAGCGAGCGACGCATCGTGGCGCGAGCGGCCCCCGCAACTGCCCGTCGTCCGGCAATCGGTGTTCGTTGCGCGTTCGCGAACCCGTTTCCCGTGATTCGTTGTTTGTGGTGCGGCCCGCGGGGTTCCGCCCGCGCGTTACGCGACGGTGACGCCGTCCTTCGTGTCAGGCATCGGGGTGCGACGCGCGCGTTGGCCCGCGGCGAGGCGCGGCGCGTGCGCGGCGAGCAGGTCGCTCCGCGACAGGATGCCCACCACCCGCCGCGGATTTGCGCGCTCCACCACAGGCAACCGTCCAACGCCCTGCGTGACCATCAGGTCCGCTGCGTCGCGGAGGGTGCTGTCGCCGTACACCACCGCCGGCGCGCGGCGCACCACGTCACGCACGAGGCGCAGCCCGTCGAGTCCCACGTCGGGGCCAGCAAGGAGGTCGCGGCGCGTCACGACGCCCACGAGCAATCCATCCGCGTCCAGCACGGGAAAGCCCTGGTGCGACGCCGCCTCGGCGGAGTCGAGCCACTCGCGCACCTCGGCGAGGGCATCACCACCGGCCAGGCAGACGACATCCATCGTCGCGGCGTCGCGCGCCACGACGTGCGCCAGGTGGTCGGCTTCGTACTCGGTGCGCACCGGTGCGCCGCGCCGCGCCAGCTTCTCCGTCATGATCGAATGCCGACTGATGAGCAGCGCGGAGAGGTACGCCGCCGTGCAGCCGGCGAGCAGGGGCAGCAGGCCCACCGGCTGGCGCGTGGTCTCGAACGCGAACACGATCGAGGTGAGCAGCGCATGCGAGGCGCCGGCGAACGTGGCCGCCATGCCGACGAGCGCGGCCACGCGCGCGTCCACGCCGAGTCCCGGTGCCACCGACGCGATGCCGGCACCGGCGAGCGCGCCTGCCCCGCCGCCGATGGTGAAGAGTGGGGCCAACGTGCCGCCGCTCGTGCCGCTGCCGAGGTACACGGCCCACGCCACGAGCTTGAGCACCACCAGCACCAGCAGCGCGCGACCCACGATCGTGCCGCCGAGGATGCCGTCGATGTTGCTGTAGCCGACGCCGAGGATGCGGGGCTCGATGTAGCCGCAGATTCCGACGGCGACTGCACCGACCGCCGGCCACCACATCCAGTGGATCGGCAGCCGCTCGAACGCATCCTCGATGAGGTACGTGAACCGGCTCACACCCACGGCGAACGCGCCGATCACCGCGCCCAGCACGCCGTAGAGAAAGAGCGCCTCGGCGCCCGGCTGCGCAAAGGGAGGGACGGCGAACACCGGCGCGGTCCCCTCGAACGCAACGCGGACCGCGGCTGCCACGGCGGCCGCCAGCGCGACCGGAATGAGCGAGCGCGGACGGTATTCGAACAGCAGCAGCTCCACCGCGAGCAGCACGGCGCTCACCGGACTGCCGAAGGTGGCCGCCATGCCGGCGGCGGCGCCTGCGGAAAGCAGCGTCTTGCGTTCATCGGAGCTCACGTGAACGTGCTGCCCGACGAGCGAACCGATCGCGCCGCCCGTGGCGATGATCGGACCTTCCGCGCCGAACGGGCCGCCGGTGCCGATGGCGATGGCCGCCGAGAGGGGCTTGAGGAACATGACCCGCGCGGGAATGCGGCTCTCGCCGTACAGCACCTTCTCCATCACCTCGGGGATGCCGTGACCGCGGATGGCCGCCGACCCGTAGCGTGCCATGACGCCGACGAGGAGGGCGCCAGCGACTGGAATGACGAGCACCCAGGCGCCGACATGCGCGTCGGCCGGCGAGGAGAACGCGGTGCTCGCACGCTGGAAGAACGAGACGTTCGTGATGAACCCGATGAGCATCACGAGCACGCGCGCGATGAGCCCGGCCGCCGCGGCGATGAGCACGGCGAGCCCGCAGATGAACACCGTGCGCCGGTCCACGGGGAGATAGTCGACCGGCACCCGATGCTCGGCCGTGAGGTACGCCTCGCGCGCGAGGTCGACTTCGAGGCCGGGCGAGACCGGCAGCGCGCCCGTGGGATCGCTCATCGTGCGGCATCCCGTTCGAAGAACAGCGGCGCGGCGCCGCCGCCCAGTCCTGAGGCGACGAGCCATGCATCGAGGGCGTCCGCCAGGGCCTTCCGCTGCACCGGTGCGAGGCGCGCCAGGCCGGCGACGAGAAGGCTCTGCACGGTGGGCGGTGCGTCGTGCGCCAGTGACCGTCCGCGCGCGGTGAGTGCAATCGACGCGCGACGCGCATCGCTGGGATCGGGCTCGCGCGTGACGAGCCGCCGCTGGAGCAGCCGGGCGAGCACCCCGGACACGGTGCTCTGGTGCGTGAGTGTCAGGTCCGCGAGCTCGTTGACGCTGAGGGGCGCGCTCGCGCCGGCGAGTTGCCGGAGCAGGAAGAGTTGCGCGCCGCTGATGCCCGTTCCCGCCTCGACGGCGCGCGAGGAGGCGGAAAGCGCGCGCACGAGGCGGCGTGAGGCGTCCATGGTACGCCTCATGTCATTTGTATTGGTACCCATGTTAAAGCATACATGATCGAGCGATCCGGTTCAAGGCGCGATCCGGCCGCGATCCGTGCTCGCGGTGCGCGCCTCGCGACATCACGCGGAGACTGCCGCGTGATCCGCCACTCGTTGTTCGCCATGTGCTCATCGACCCGGCGGGGTCGAAGACCAGGGGCACGCGCAACGCCTACCGACGACCGTCACCACATGACACCTTTCCGCCCAGCGCACCCGCACACCGCGGCGCCTGCACGTAAGACAACCGAGCATCACAATGACGCGTGACTGAGCAGCAACCGAGCGACGCTGCAGGCCAGGCTCCACCCCGCCGCATGCCATTCATGCCTTCACGGGCGTGGCTCGCGCTCGCCTGCGCCGGTATCGCTGCCCTGCTCTACGCCAACACGCTGCACCACGGCTATGCGCTCGACGACTACCCGACGATCTACGGCAACCGCCTCACGATGGCCGGCGTGCGCGGCATTCCCACGCTCCTGCACACCGCGTACTGGTACGGCCTCGACGGCCTGAATGACTGGCTGTACCGTCCTCTCTCACTCGTCACGTTCGCGCTCGAGTGGCAGGTCGCACCGCACGCCCCGGCACTCGGCCACGCGGTGAACGTGGCGCTGTACGCGCTCACCGGCTTCGTGCTCTTCCGGCTCCTGTGTAGCCTGTTCCGCGACGCCGATCCTCGTGTTCCCCTGGCGATCGCCCTGCTGTGGATTGCGCACCCGACGCACACGGAAGTCGTGGCGAACATCAAGAGCCGCGACGAACTGCTCGCCTTCCTGTTCTCGCTGCTCACGCTCCACGCGTCCGTGCGGTTCGCGCTGGAGCCGCGGCGGCGGCATCTCCTGCTGGTGGCGCTCTGGTACGCGCTCGCGCTGCTGTCCAAGGAAAGCCCGATCGTGCTCGTTGCCGTGATCCCCATGACGCTGTACGTCTTCACGACTGCCTCGACGCGGCGCCTTGCCGGCGTCATGGCGCCCATCGCGGTGGTGACCGCGTGCTACCTCGTGGTGCGCGGCACCGTGCTCACGAGTCTCGCTGGCAGCGGGCCCATCGCCCTCATCGACAATTCGCTCGTCGCCGCGCCCGACCGCTCACATCGGCTGGCGACCGCGTTCTACGTCGGTGCACAGTACGTGCGGTTGCTCTTCTTTCCGCTCGTGCTCTCGTCGGATTACTCGTATCCACAAGTCCCGATTGTCGGCTTCGACAATCCGGTGGCGCTCGGATCGCTCGTGGTGCACGTCGCGCTACTTGCGTGGGGCAGCATGCGACTCTGGAGGCGCGATGCGGTCGGCTACGGCATCCTCTTCTACCTGCTCGGCATGGCGCTCGTGGCCAATGTGCTGTTTCTCACGCATTCCACGATGGCGGACCGGTTCCTGTACGCGCCGTCGCTGGGCGTCGTGATGGCCGTGATCGTCGTGCTGCACCGCGCGCTCGGCCGCATCGCGTTCGCCGGCGTCGTGATGGCACTCGTCCTCGCTGCGGCCGCGCGCACGTGGACGCGCAATCCCGACTGGCGGAACGACACCACCATCTTCGCGGCCGATGCGCGGCACGCGCCGAACAGCGCGCGCGTCCACTTCCTGCGCGGCAATCACCTCGTGCAGGAGCTCAAGGCGGGACACATCCCGCCCGATGCAGCGCAGGTCGTGTATGCCACCGCATTGGCCGAGTTCCGCCGCGCCATCGCGCTCTATCCCGCGTATCCGGAACCGCACATGGGCATCGGCGACGCGTACCTCGCGGCGCAGGATTACACCGCCGCGGTGGCGTGGTATCGCGAACTCACCCGTCGCAATCCACGGTTCGCCGTTGGCTACTATTTTCTCGGCGTCGCCTTCGACGGACTCGGCGCGCATGACAGCGCGGCGGTCTATCGGGCCCGAGCCGTTGCCCTCGACCCGACGCTCCTGAAGTAGCGAAGCCCATTGTCATCCTGAGCGCAGCGAAGGATCTGCTCGCCACGGACGTCGCCGGTCCGTGAATTGCGAGCGATGCCAGTAACCCCGTGGGATGGAGGAGTACATGGATCAGGACGAGCAGGAACAGCGCGCCGCCCGAAGCGCAGCATCCAGCGACCAGTCACGCATCCACGAAAGCGAGCGCCTCTCGGGAATCAGCCGCTCATCCGGCGACGCCGCCAGCGAGACTGAGTCCGTCGCCAGGCGCAACAGCCGCACGGACGAGATGCGCGACAGCCGACAGGACGTCGACGACGCGTACGGCGAAGTGTACTAGGCGCATCCACAACGACAGATGTGTGAAGGACGGGGCGGCCGATGGACGGCCGCCCCGTCGCCGTGATTGGCACCGCGTTGGCGCGCTACCCCGCGGCCCACCTGTGCGACGTCACGGCCTGGCCTTTTGCACGAGCAACGCTGCGTCGAGCACCTTGCGGAACTCGGCGAGGGGCAGCGCACCCTCGATGGGCCGTCCGTCCACGACGAACGAGGGCGTTACGCGAACGCCGATGCCGTTTGCCACCTGTGTGGCGCGCGCCGTGCGCGGGTCCGTGTGCCGGTCCGTGTAGCAGCGCGCGAGGGCCGTCGTGTCTGCGCCCGCCGCGGCCGCGAGGGAGATGAGGAGCTCGCGCGGATCGTCGGCTCCCTTCCACGCCTTCTGCGCGCCGTACACGCGATCCGCCATCGGCCAGAACTTGCCCTGATCCGCTGCGCACTCGGCCGCACGCGCTGCCTCCGCGGCGTGCGGGAACATGCCCACGATGAAGGGCACGTACTTGAAGAACACCCTGCCGGTGTTCACGTACTCTCGCTCGAGCGTGGGATAGGTCTGGCGCGTGAACTCGCCGCAGTAGGGGCAGCCGAAGTCACTGAAGTCGATCATGACGACTCGTGCGGTGGGGCTGCCCCGATCGTATCCGACCCCGGTGAGGTCCACGTCGCCGAGCAGCACTCGCCGCGGCGCGGCGGTGGCCGGCGTTGCGGCAGCGCTGCCAGCTGTCTGCCCCGACGAGGCCGCGGTCTTCGGAGGCGTTTTCACCGCACCCGCCACTGGATGAGTCGCGGTGTCCGCACCGCTGCGCGCCGTTCCGCTGTCGGCGTGCGGAGGCTGGACGGACACCCGTCCTGTCGCGCCGGTGGTATCCGACGCGGGACGTCGATCCGTATCGGTCGTGCATGAGACGAGGCTGAGCACCAGCGCGGTCGCGCCGGTGGCCCTGTGCGGGAATCGCATGTGCTAGAGCTCCACGTTGAAGAGCTGGCCGAGGCCAGCGAGATAATTCGAGACGAGCGCGAAGCGGCCCGTGAACAGGAGCACGCCGACGACCACCAGCACGCCGCCGGAGACGAGCTCGATGGGACGCAGCCATCGCGAGATGCGGCGTGCGCCGGCGAGGTACCAGTTGAGGCCCACCGCGGCGATCCAGAACGGCAGGCCCAGCCCCATGGCATAGGCACCGAGGAGCAGCATGCCCCGCAGCATGGACGCGCGCGTGCCCGCGTAGAGCAGGATCGTGGCCAGTACGGGCCCCACGCATGGCGTCCAGCCCGCGCCGAAGGCGATGCCCACCAGCACCGTGCCCAGGTGCCCCGCGGGCTTCGTCGCAAGGTGCATGCGACGCTCGCGCATCAGCGCGGGCAGCCGCAGCACGCCCAGCATGAACAGCCCGAAGAGCACGATCACGACGCCGCCGACCTGCTGCAACAGCGGCAGCGAGCGGCGCAGCGACGCACCCAGTGCGGTGGCCGACGCACCGAGCGCCACGAATACCAGCGTGAACCCGAGCACGAACAGCGTCGCCTGGATCGCCGCATGGCGGCGGGCCGCCGCGCGCCCGTTGGTGGTGAGCTCGTCCAGCGTCATCCCGGTGACGAACGTGACATAGCTCGGCACCAGCGGCAGCACGCATGGCGAAATGAACGACACGAGCCCGGCAAGGAAGGCGACGCCGAGCGGCACGCCGATGCTGTCCGTCACCGGCCTGCCTCGCGACCGGTGCGCGATGGCACGATCCTCATCGGCATCATGGACGCCATCACCGGAGCAGGGTGTTCCGCAGGATCGCGAACGCGACGCTGAAGTAGATGATGAGCCCCGTCACGTCCACCAGCGTGGCGACGAACGGCGCCGACGCGCTCGCGGGATCGAAGCCGAGCCGCTTGAGCAGGAAGGGCAGCATCGAACCCGCGAGCGAGCCGAACGTCACCACGCCCACGAGCGCCCCACCCACGGTCGCCGCGACGAGCGACCAGTGCGTGCCGTAGTCGTACCAGCCGAGCTTCTGCCAGAGCACGATCCGGATCACGCCGATCACGCCGAGGATGAGGCCGAGCGTGAAGCCCGCGGGGAGCTCGCGGATGCCGATGCGCCACCAGTCCTTGAGCGTGATCTCGCGCAGCGCGAGCGCCCGGATGATCAACGACGTCGCCTGCGACCCCGAGTTCCCGCCCGAGCTGATGATGAGCGGGATGAACAACGACAGCACCACCGCCTTCGCGATCTCGCCCTCGAAATAGCCCATCGCCGTCGCCGTGAGCATCTCGCCGAGGAAGAGCGCGCAGAGCCAGCCCGCCCGCTTCTTTATCATCTTGATGAACGAGATCTCCGTGTACGGCTCGTCCAGCGCCTCCAGGCCGCCGAACTTCTGGACGTCCTCCGTCTGCTCGCGGACGATGGCGTCGATCACGTCGTCCACGGTGACGATGCCGAGCACGTGGCCGCCTTCGTCCACCACCGGGACGGCGAGCATGTTGTACTTGCTGATGAGTCGCGCGATCTCCTCGCGCGTCGTGGACGGGAGGACCGTGATTGGCTTCCGCTTGTTGCGCACCGTCGTCACGGCCGCCCCGGGATCGGCCACGAGGAGGTCCGTCAGCGCGATGGCCTGCACGAGGCGCTGGTGTTCCGGCTCGAAGAGGTAGATCGCGTAGACCGTCTCCTTGGTGCGCGCAACGGCGCGGATGTGCTCGAGCGCCTGCCCTACCGACCACGTGACGGGAATCGCGACGAACTCGGTCGTCATGATGCCGCCGGCCGTCTTCGGCTCGAAGCGGAGCAGCATCTCGACGGAATCGCGCGTGGACGGGTCGAGCGTGTCCAGGAATCGCGGCCGTTCCGCAACCGAGAGTTCCCGGAAGAGGTCGGCGCGCTGGTCGGCCGACATGGCCTCGATGAGCGGCTTGGCGGCCGCGTTGCTCATGTGCTCGACGATCCCGGCGCGATAGCCCTCCAACTCGGGCGCGTCGAAGACTTCCACCGCGAGGGTGAAGGGCAACGCACCCATGACCTTCGCCGCCGCATCAGGGCCGAGGTCGCGCAGGCCGTCGGCCACGTCCGCCGCGCGCATGGCGGCGAGCGCTTCCGCAAGATCGTCCGGATCGCCATGGAGCAGGTAGAGCAACTCGGGCGTCGACGGCATGTCGGGGATGCGCGTTGCGGGCATGTGATGATGTGCTGTGGGGACGTCCCGGCCCGCGCGTGGGGGGCCGGCTGTGGCATTACGGGATCAATATGACGAAGGTCGCGCCGAGCCAGCGCCCGTCCCCATCATCTCGTCGGGCGCCTACTTCTTCCGGCCAGCCTTCA
>JBDTYL010000345.1:0-3122 GCA_040005695.1 bacterium
TGCGCTCAGGATGACAGAGTGGTGCTGCGCTCAGGATGACAGAGTGGTGCTGCGCTCAGGATGACAGAGTGGTGCTGCGCCCAGCATGGCAGAGTGGGCGAAGCAGATCCTGCGTCAGCGTCGCATCGGCGGGTCGACGTGCATCGTGGCCATCATGCCGGACCCGAGGTGCTCGGCGATGTGGCAGTGCAGCATCCACGCGCCCGGATTCGACGCGTCGATGAGGAGGTCCACCGTGGACCCGACGGGAATGAGCGCGGTGTCCTTCCACGCCATGTTCTTCGTCGGTACGCCGTCGCGCGACACCACCAGCATCCGCTGGCCGTGCAGGTGGATGGGATGCTGCATGGGATGGAACGACTTCGGATCGTTGAAGATGCGCAGCTTCACGACGGCACCCTGCTGCACGTGCCAGTCGATATCCATGTTCTCCCGGCCCGTCGCATCGTCGCGCAGGATCCAGCGCACCTGGCGCGCGGTGGAGAGCCAGTTCATGTCCGGCATGCCGTCCACCCACTCGACGGGCGCGTAGTAGGCGGTGTCCACGTTCATGAACTGCACGGTCGCGAGCGGCAACGCGGTGGTGGCCACCGTGAGTGTGATCGACTTGTCCGGCGGGCGATCGAAGTACGGGCGATAGCGGTCGATGTCGCGCGACACGACGGTGTTCGCGCGCAGCGTGGCGAACTGCTTCGCATACGTCGGCGACGCCGGTGCGCCATCGACGGTGACGGTGCCGAGTGTGTCGACCTCGGGCTCGAATTCGCCTTCGAAGTGGTTGATGGCCTGGATCGCGTTGAGGACGGGCACGCGCCCGGGCCGGTCGAACCGCACTTCGACGACGTACCGCTCGGCGGGTGCAATCACGACGCTCGGCACACGCTCCTCGCGCTCGAAGCGGCTCTGGTCGGACGCGACCACCTTGATCGGCGCACCGCCGAAGGAAAGGTTCCAGGTGCGCGAGCTCGAGACGTTGGTGACGAAGAATCGCACGACGTCGCCCGTGTGAACGCGCAGCGCATAGCGCGGTTCGCCGTTCACCAGCAGCACGTTGCCGACGCGGCCCATGAGCGCGAAGTCGGGCGCCTCGCGGCCAAATGGAATGAGTGTGTCGGCGTTGATGAGGACGTCGTCGAGCATGAGGGTCTGCTCGCGATTCACCGGTGAGTAGTAGTCCTTCTCTGGCGAGTCGACGCGCATGTTGCCGAACAGCCCCATCGCCTGCTCGATGTCCTCGCGGACGTGGGGGTGATACCAATAGATGCCGGCGTCCGGGAAGTGCACGGTGTAGGTGAAATCGCCGCCCGGGTTCACGGAGTCCTGCGTCATGCCGGGGACGCCGTCAAAGCGATTGTCGAGGCGGAGCCCGTGCCAGTGCACCGTGCTCGGTAGGTCGATGCGATTATGAAAGCGCACGGTGACGGTCGCGTTCTGGGGCACGCGAATGAGCGGTCCAGGCACCTGCCCGTTGAATCCGTACATCGCGAACGTGCGCCCATTGATGGTCCGGCGCACGAGCATGGCGGTGAGGTCGAGCGTGTCACCGTCGGCGAGGCGCGCGACCTCGCTCGGCTTCGCCATCGGCAGCGTGCGGAGGTCTGCGCCGCGGCCCGGCAGGAACTCGCCGACGTCGGGGGTGAGGCCCACGAGTCCGGGAATCATCGGCATGCCGGCCGGCATCGGTATGGGCATGCCCTTCATCGCCATGCCGGTCGGCATCGGCATCGACATCACGCTGCTGTCGGGCTTCGGCGCCTTCGGCTTCGTTGCCGCGGGCCGAGCCTTCGAGGTATCGGCCGACATGCCGGGCATCCCACTCATGCCGGGCATGGGCGCGGGTTTCTTCGGCGGCGTGGCGGGCTTCTGCGCAACGGCCGTCGCAGGCACGGCGAACGCCAGCAGCAGCGCGGCGCACGCGTGTCGTCGGTGCATCAAGGCGGTATCCCGCGAAACAAGGGATGCGAGAGAAATGTCTGGAGCCATCCGCTCGGCGACGTGCCGTGCAGCACCGTGGGGCCGGCATGCGAGGTGACGGAGGCGCTGGCCTCGGCCGTGATGACGAAGAGGAACTTGTTGAGCGTCGCGTGCCCCACAGTGGCGCGGCCGTTCGCGACGGGACCGAGGCGGTCCCACCGCGAGAGGTCAGTGCTCGTTGCCCATGCGACGTACGCGGTGTAGGCGCCGAGCGTCGCCGGCGCCGGCAGGCCGGAGGCGTTGACCTGGATGTCGTAGATGGCGCGTCCGTCGGCCGTTACGGCCACGCCGAAGGGTGACTCCGCGTAGACGAGCCGCGCATGGCCGATGGCCATCGGTGCCTTCGGCGTGTTGAAAAGCGGGATGTCGAACGGTCCATCCGACGCGACGACGAGTACCGCGGCGAGGGCGAGCCCGCCGAAGCGCACCACGCTGGTCATCGCGCCGAGTGGGATCTGGTCACGGCACGATGGGCGGCGACGAACGCTCCGGACCGTGATCGTAGTCCTGCACGCTCGAGATGTTCGGCATGCCGTAGTCGTGGCCGTTCCAGCTGTTGAAGCCGTCCATCCGGAAGAGCCACAGTCCGCTGCGCATGTCGGACAGGACGATGAGGCCGTCGTAGTTGCGCACGTCCACGCCGAAGGCGCCCTGCTCCACGCTCGTGGTGCTCTGCCATCCGTTGTTCGGCGTGCCGCCGAAGCCGTGCTCGTGCTCGCACTCGCACGTGTACCACGCGCCGTCGGTCTTCGGGTGCTTCGGGTCCTTCAGGTTGAAGATCTGGAGACCATCCTCGTACGCGGACACGAACACGTACGGCCAGCGCACCTCGTGATTGTGCGAGAGGTCGCGCCAGTCGGCGGTCCAGGCGCTGATGGGCTGGTCGATGTTCTGCGTCTTGCCCGTTTGCCCCGCGGTGAGATCCCAGATGCGGAGCGGGGTGTACTGGTACTCGGTCTCGGTCACCGCGTACTTGCCGTCGGGCGACGGCGTGAACGTGTGCGCGACGTCCATGCCGAGGCTCGTGATCGTGAACACCTGCTTGGCCGCCTCGGGATGCGTGACGTCCCACACGGAATAGCCGCCGAGTCCGGCGCCGTAGAACTTGTCCTGCTTCGTGGCGGGATCGTAGCCGACGTAGAAGTCGT
>JBDTYL010000346.1:0-12232 GCA_040005695.1 bacterium
CCTTCGCTACGCTCAGGATGACAAAAAGCAGATCCTTCGCTACGCTCAGGATGACTGGGGTAGCGGAGCCATTCTTGCCCTGCACGACGTACCCTCACCCACGGTGCAGGCATGACGAGGCCCACCGGCTCGCCGCTTCGCGCTGCCGCGTCGGCGGCCATGCTGCAGAACGGATTCATCCCCGAGTTTCCCGACGCCGTCGTGCGGGAAGTGGCGGCCATCGCGGACCCGTCGCGCGCGCCGGTCGACGCCGGCACACGGGACCTTCGCGCGCTCATCTGGTCGTCGGTGGACAACCGCGAGTCGCGCGACCTCGACCAGATCGAAGTGGCGGAGCGTCTCGCAAGCGGTGCGATTCGCGTGTTCGTCGGCGTCGCCGACGTGGAGTCCCTCGTCCCGCTCGGCTCGCACGCCGACGAACATGCGGCCGCCAACGCCACGTCGGTGTATGCCGGCGTCGCCGTCTTCCCGATGCTGCCCGAGCGGCTGTCCACGGACCTCAGCTCGCTCAACGAGGGCGAGGACCGCCTCGCGGTCGTGATCCAGTTCGACGTCGATGCGGACGGCGGGGTGGACAACGCAGCAGTGTATCGCGCGCTCGTGCACAACCGCGCGAAGCTGACGTACGCGGAGATCGGGCCGTGGCTCGAAGGCGAAGCGCCGCCCCCACGCGCGATCGCCGCGAGCACGCTCGTGCGTGACCAGTTGCTCCTCCAGGACGAGGCCGCGCAACGGCTCCGTGCGGCGCGCACGCTGGCCGGCGCGCTCAACTTCGAGAGCGTCGAGGCGGCGCCTGTCGTCGTTCGCGGCAAGGTGGTGGACCTCGCCGTGGCGCGACGCAACCGTGCGCGCGACCTCATCGAGGACTTCATGGTCGCGGCCAACCGCGCCGTGGCGATCTTCCTCCTCGAGCGCGGCCTGCCGTCGCTGCGCCGCGTGGTGCGCGAGCCGCAACGCTGGGATCGCATCGTGGCCATCGCCGCGGAGACGGGCGACGTGCTGCCCGCCGCGCCGGACAGCCGCTCACTGGCGGAGTTCCTCGAACGCCGTCGCGCGGTCGATCCGGATCACTACGCGGATCTCTCCCTCTCGGTGGTCAAGCTCCTCGGACCCGGCGTCTACGTCCTCGAGCGCCGACTCGGCGACCGCCGCAACGCCGGCCACTTCGGTCTTGCCGTCGCGGACTACGTGCACTCCACCGCACCCAACCGACGATTCGCGGACCTCGTGACGCAACGCCTTCTGCGCGCGGCGGAAACGGGCATGCCATCGCCGTATGCGGACGCGGCACTCATCGCCATCGCGGCCCGGTGCACCGAGCGCGGCGACGCCGCGCGCAAGGTCGAGCGCACGATGCGCAAGATTGCCGGCGCGTCCATGCTGGCCGAGCGCGTGGGGGAAAGCTTTGCGGCCATCGTGACGGCGTCGTCGCCGAAGGGCACGTATGCGCGCGTGCTCAGCCCGCCCGTCGAGGGCCGCATTGTGCGCGGCGGCCGCGGGCTCGACGTGGGCGATACGGTGCGTCTCACGCTCGTCGTCGCCGACGCGGTGCGTGGCCACATCGACTTCGCGCACGAGGGCGTCGATGCGGACACCTCGCGCAAGCAGGCGCGCAGCCAGCGGAAGAAGGCCGCCGCGGACCGCCTGCGCCCGCACATCGGCGAGGCGTTCGAGGTGGACGTCACGGGTGTCTCGTCGAGCGGGACGTGGGTGCGCCTCGCGGACGGTTCTGCCGAGGGCCGCGTGGTGCGCGGTTTCAAGACGCTCACGGTGGGTATGCACGTGAGCGTGACGCTGGTGGACGTGGACAGCGTGCACGGCTTCATCGACTTCGCGTTTGCCGCCGGCATCGCTCCGGAGAAGCTCGAGCGCCTCGCCCGGAAGCAGGCCTCGGCCCTCCTGCTGCGCGATCGCGTAGGCGAGTCATTTCGCGGCGTGATCACGGGCACTTCGAGCCGCGCGACCTGGCTGCTGCTCGCCGATCCGGCCATCGAGGGGCGACTGGTGCGCGGCCGGAAGGGGCTGACCACGGGTGAGGCGGTGGATGTCGTGCTCCTGGTTGCCGATCCGGTGCGCGGCTTCATCGATTTCGCGCGTGATGACGCGAGCCCCTATTCCTCCGGCTGACGCGGCGCTCACCCCTCACTGCTCACGCCTTCCTGCTCGTTGCTCCCCCTTCTCGCTGCCGTTCAGCGGTTCACCATGGCCGCAGAGATCGCGCTGTGCGGAATACTGAGACTATGGCGTATCAACGCGGGTGATGGTTTCCGACAGCCGCGCCCATGACACGCCGAGTACGCTCACTTCCGCCTGGTTGAGCACGGAGCGTCCGTCGGGCTGGAGGTAGAGCCACTGCTCCATGTACACGTGCGGCGACCGGATGCGGTACCGCAGGTGGAACAGCGTGCCCTCGCTCTCCGCGGCAACGTCACCCGTCGCATCGCTGAGCGTGGCGGAGTAGTGCGTCGCATCGGTGCGGCGCAGCACCCAGCGACGCGTCTCGACGGCACCATCGCCGTAGGTCACCGTCTGGTCGAGCGTGAACGTTCCGTCGGCATTCGTGCGTCCCATGCCATCAACCGTGAGCGAGCGTGCCTTGCCGAAGCGGACATCGAGGGTGCCTTCGCCGCGCGTGTGTCCGCTGAAGAAGGCGATGGGGTCGAAGACGGGTTGCGGCTGCACGGGTGGCCGAGCGGGCAGCGAGCGGAGGCACGCTGAGAGCAGGGCGGCCAACATCAGCGCGGCCCCGAAACGGAGGCGTGCGCCGCGCATGCGCGCGGGTGTCGCTGGAGCTGGCATCGTGGTGCGTCCGTGGGCATGGGGCACGCAGGTAACGCACGATGTGCGCCCGGCCCAATGCCGCAGCGGTGCCCTTGTTGTGGGTCGGACACCGCGAGACCTTGGTGACTTGCGGCGCCCTGCCGGCGCAGTCAATTCCCTGCTGAATGTCACCCAGGCCTGTGGAGCAGTTTGCGCGAACGGGCCGCACCCTCGTTGGTGACATCCGCTTCGCGCACGAGTCCCCAGCCGGAGTGGGTCATCACCCGCGCGCTCACGGCTACATCGGTCGGCTCGACGGCGGCACCATGCCGTTCATGCGCAGGTACGTGATCAGGTTGCCGTAGTGCTCGCCGTCGTGCGTCGCGTTCATCATCAGCGCGTACAGGCGCGTGTGCTGTTCGCCGAACACGTCCACCATCGCCATGGCCGCGGCGTCGGTCTGCGCATACGCGCGGTCGCAGTAGGCGTTGGATTGCTTCAGCGCCTCGATGAGCGCGGCTTTCGACGTCGCCTTCACGGCGTCCTCCGCCGGTGCCGGTTCGCCGAGCGCGATGGCGCAGAACATGGCCTGGGAGCCGGCGACGTGGGCGAACAGCTCGCCGAACGACCGCACGGCCGATGTCGGCTTGTAACCGTACTTGTCCTCCGGCACGTCCATCGCCGACTGGAGGACGTAGCCGCTCTGGATGCGCCAATGGGCGCGGATGTCGGCGACGGCGGACGGCGAGACGGATGTTGTTGTGGCGCGGGCCTTCGTCGCGCCGTGCGTGGCGGCCGCGGCGGCGATGACGGACACGAGCAGCAGGCTGGTGAGTCGCATGTCGGTGGGGGTTTGGGGACCTCATGACGTACCGCGAACGGGCGCGGCGGGCAAGGGCCACGCGGACCACGGACGCGCGCGAGGACTATGGCTCTCTCTCCGACGCCAGTCATCGGGTGGCAGCGGCGGTCGCCATTCCTGCACCGGACTCGAACCGGCGCAGACCACACCATGGTCGGCGACCGAGGTCAGTCACGGAATACCGGCGAGGCAAAACTCGATCCTCGGCCAGGTCAGCGTGCATGTGTCGCCTCGAGCCCGCATACACCCAATGTCGGTCCGACGTCAGGCGCCGACCGGAGCGTGGTCGCGCCGAATCGGCATGTCCTCACGAAGGATGACGGTGGCCGAGTGCGGACTTCGGATTGCACCCCGGGCGGTGCGGGTGTCCTCCCTGCCGTGCCAGGGACCTTCCTTGATCCCGTAGGCGATACCTACTGGCGCGCGTCGTTTTCCGAGCTAACGTACCGCGCGGCGGCACGGACTTACCGCGCCCGCCGAGCGAACCGGCCCGGAGAGCGACATGCAACGTTCAAGGCTCGCGGCCTGTGGCGCCGCGCTGTGGCTCATCGCCGGCACGGCGCACGCACAGACCATCCAGTATCGCTCGCCCGCCGGTGTCGAATACCGCTCGCAGCCGGACACCGGCGCCGTTGCTCGCGCTGAACGGGCGCTGGCCGCTGACCCGCGCAACATCCAGCAGTTCATTGCGCTGGGCACCGCGCAAGCGGGGGCGCGACAGATGCAGGAGGCCGTGGACAACTTCACGCGTGCCCTCGCGATCGCCCCGGCGGACGCGATGCTCTACCGCTGGCGTGGCCATCGCAACCTGAGCACTCGGCACTTCGACGCCGCGATGGCCGACCTCACGCGCGGCTACGGACTCGACAGCCTCAACTACGGCATCCTCTACCACCTCGGCGTGCTGCGCTTCGTGCGTGGTGACTTCAATGCCGCGGCCGACGCGTTCGCCCGCGCGCAGCCGCACGCGCCGGACGGCGGCGAGCTCGCCGGATCGACCGACTGGCTGTGGATGTCGCTGTCGCGTGCGGGTCGAGGCGTCGAGGCCGCGCTGATGCTCGCGCGGCGCCCTGATTCGTTGCCGGTGGCGAACGCCTATGCCAAGCGACTGCGCATGTATCGCGGCGAACTCGCACCGGACGCGCTGTTCGCCCGCGCCGCCACCGGCGACGTGGACGTCGCGACGCTCGCCTTCGGGCTCGGCAACTGGTACATGGTGCACGGCGACACGACACGCGCGCGTGCGCAATTCGAGCGTTCCGTGCGATCCGGTGGCTGGCCGGCCTTCGGCTTCATCGCGTCCGAAGCGGAGTTGGCGCGCCTGCGATGAACGCCAGGACGCTGTGGGTGGGCACAGCGTGGCTGCTCGTCGCCGCCGCGGGCTCGGCGCACGCGCAGGATGCACGACAGCGCGGCGTCATCGACGGCATCGTGACCGACACCGGTGTGACCCCGCTCGCGAACGCGACGATCGCCATCCTCGGCACGAGCATCCACGTGATGACGGGAGCAAGCGGCCGGTTCCGCATCGTGGACCTGCCGCCGGAGCAGATGATCGTCGTGGTGCAGCACATCGGCTACGTACCCACGTCCGTCACCGTCCAGGTTGCACCCGCCGACACGGAGCGCATGGCGTTCTCGCTCTCGCGCATCGCCACGGAGCTCGACACGGTGGTCGTCACGGCGAAGCGTCTCGTCGCGCGCATGCAGGCGTTCGAGCTGCGGCGCGCGGCGGGCTTCGGGCAGTTCGTCACGCGTGACGACATCGACAAGAGTGCCAGCATGGGCATGACGGAGGTGCTGCGGCCCGTGATGGGCATCCGTCTCGCCATGGACGCGGCGACCAACATGGTGGCGATGAGTTCGCGCTCGGTGGGCCGCTGCCCTTACGTGATCTTCGTGGACGGCGTGCGCCAGCAGGCACCGGTGAACCTGAACTCGCTGCCGGTGCCGGCGGACATCGCGGGCATCGAGGTCTATCCTGGCTCCGCCTCGATCCCGCTCGAGTACAAGTCCGTGAACACCGGGTGCGGCGTCATCCTCATCTGGGCGCGCGTCGGCTCATAGATAGCTGAGCCACCAGTCCGTGCGACGCGCGCGCAGCGCCGCGTACCAGCGGCAGGCCGGGTACACGAGCAGCACGACGATCGCCCACAGCAGGTACACGATGGGCAGGCTCGCGGGCCAGCCCGGCGCCTGCGTGATGGGATAGCGATCGAACGTCGGCGACTGCGTCATGCCGCTCGCGTCGCCGTAGCGCACCAGCGCCGCGCCCACTGCCAACAGGTGGATGACGAGGAAGTGCAGCAGGAAGTAGAACATCGGCACGCGGCCCACCACGAGCGCCGGGCGCAACACGCGGGGCGTCGTCGCGTCGAACGCGGCCAGCATCAGGAGCGCGGGGCCGAGCGTCATGAGCAGGAAGAGCAGCGACGGCGGATACTTGTTCGTGTTCAGGAACGAGAGCACGGTGAACGTGGCGCTGTGCTGCGCCGACCAGCGCACCGGGTCGCCGTAGACGTTCACCGCCCGCAGCGCAACGAACGCCACCGTGAGCGCCACTCCCAGGCGCCAGAGCGTACGCTGGCGTCGCTCGGCGCTCCAGTCATACACCTGGCCAAGCGCGAAGCCCACCGCCGTGACGCCGAGCCATGGGATGAGCGGGTACGCAGCGAAGACCACCACACGCGCGCTGTTGTACAGCATGCCGGGGCCGTGCAGCGCGACGGCGAGGGGCGTGAACGCGCCGAACCGGGCGAGGTCGATGCCGTCGAACAGGTTGTGTCCCGCGATGAGCACGATGCCGAAGGCGGCGACCACGGAGACCGGCAGGTGGACCAATGCGCCAAGCACGATCATGCACCAGCCAAGCGCCCAGAGGACGGTGAGGATGGTGAGGTGGTAATCCACGTTGAACTGCAGGATGAGTCGCATGACGGTGAACTCGAGCAGGATGAGCCAGAGTCCTCGCGTAATGAGGTATCGCGACAGGGCTGGTGTGCCGCGTCGTCTGAGCGCGAGGTAGGCCCCGGTCCCGGTGAGCAGGAAGAACACCGGCGCGCAGATGTTGGTGATCCATCGCGTCGCGAAGAGGGCGGCGCTGGCGCTCGCGAGGTTGGTGGGGCTGGCGGCCGCGTCGCCGAAGTAGTCGCGCGTGTGGTCCAGCGCCATGAGGATCATGATGATGCCGCGGACGACGTCCACGGAATCGAGTCGGCGGCGCGGCTGGGCGGTCGCGGCGGAAGCGGGTCGGTTCATGACTGGGGGCGTGAGGTCCGAGAGACGGCCAAAGATGCACGCAAATAAGGATACAAATACCGTTTGTCAATTCCCGCCGGGCCCGGGTGCGCGCGCCGGCCCGATCGGATGAGCTCTTGCAATTGGAAGTATTAGCTGTATATCTTGCAGAGGATGACACTCTCCACGAGCGCGCACCCTCGAACCGCCCCGGACGCCGGCCCCGTGCTCGCCAAGGCGACCATGTCGGCCGCGGCCCGCCTCGGCCTGCGCAACCGGCACCTCGCGGCGGTGATCGGCACGAGCGAGGCATCCGTCTCGCGGCTCAGCAGCGGGCGCGGCCTCGACCCCGCCAGCAAGGAAGGGGAGCTCGCGCTTCTGTTCCTGCGGCTCTATCGGTCGCTCGACGCACTCGTGGGCGGCGACGACACGCGCGCCCGCGAGTGGCTGCAGGCGGAGAACGTGCACCTCCGAGCCGTGCCGGCGGAGCGCATTCGCACCGTGGAGGGACTCGTCGATGTCGTCCAGTATCTGGACGCGATGCGCGGGCGACTCTGAGCAGCGGCCCCTCCGCCTGGCGCCCTGGCGCGTGGTGGAGGCGCAGCACCTCGTCTCCACGCGGAAGCTGGTGGACTCCGCGGAGGAGCAGGCGCTCCTCGAGGAACTCATCGATCGCGTGAAGCCGCCGGACGCCACGCGCGGTCGGCAGCACTACCTCCTGTTCACGCCGTTCCGCTATCCGCCCCTGCGCCACGGCTCGCGCTTCGGCGCGCGGCACGAGCGCGGGATCTGGTACGGGTCCGAATTGCGTCGCACGGCGTTCGCCGAGGTGGCGTACTACCGCTTGCTCTTTCTCGACGGCACTGCGGCGAACCTGGGGACGGTGACCACGCCGCTCACGGCCTTCACCGTTCGCGTGCACACCACGCAGGGCATCGACCTCGTGGCCGCGCCGTTCGATGCGCACCGCAAGCGCATCGCCTCGCCCACCCGTTACGACGCCACGCAGCAGCTCGGCGCCGCCATGCGCGACGCGGGGGTCGAGCTGTTCCGCTATCCGTCCGCGCGCGATGCCGACGGCGGCGTGAACGTCGGCGCGTTCACGCCAGCGGTGTTCGGCGCGGCGAAGCCACAGAAGTTCGAGACCTGGCACTGTACCGCGACGACGACGCGCGTGGAGTTCGCCAAGCGCGACTGGTCCGCGCGTGAGACGTTCGCGTTTCCGCGCGAGCAGTTTCTCGTGGACGGTGTGTTGCCGGCGCCGGCGGTGTGACGGCGGACGAGGACGGGGGACGGGGGACGGGGACGGGGGACGGGAGCTGCAACGCGCCGATCGCGTGCCCCGTGGCGCATGGAGGACTCATATGCCGGATTCGCTGCCGTCGTCCGCGCATGATACCTTGGGCGCCATGACAAACCCTCTCCAGCGCGCGACCGGTGTGGCGATCCTGATTGCGCTCGGCGCGTGCGGCTCGCCCGACCAGAAGCCCGGGCCGGCGTCCGCTGCGGTCCCTGTGTCCGCGGGCGACTCGAGCTTCACGGCGCTCGCGAAGTCCATCATCGACGATCGCATGCGGCGATATCCGAGTGCCGCAGTGGACCTCGGAGTCCACCAGTACGACGACCGCATCGAGGACGCCTCGGCGGCGGCGGTGCAGGCAGAGTCGAAGGCATTCCAGGATTTCCGCGCGCGACTCGTCGCGGTGGATACCACCTCGCTCAACGCCGTCAACCGTGCCGACCGTGCGCAGCTCATTCTCGCGATGGATGCGGGCATCCTCGCGGACGACGTGATCAAGCGGTGGACGAAGGACGCCGATGCGTACAGCGGCGGCATCACCAACGCGGCGTACGTCATCATGAAGAGGCCCTTCGCGCCTGCGCCCGACCGGCTGCGCTCCCTCATCGCACGCGAACGCCTCATGCCCGCCGCGTTGCAGGAAGCGCGGAAGAACCTCGTCACCCCGCCGCGCATCTACACGCAGATTGCCATCGAGCAGATCGACGGCAACGTGAGCTTCTTCCGCCATGACGTCCCCGCCGCTTTCGCCGACGTGAAGGACTCGACGCTCCTCGCCCAGTTCAAGGCCACGAACGACAGCGTGATGGCCGCACTCGCGGCGTACAAGGGCTGGCTCCAGAAGGACCTGCTCCCGAAGTCAACGGGCAGCTATGCGTATGGCGAGGACACCTACCGGAAGGCGCTCGCTGCGAACGAGATGATCGACCTGCCACTCGACCGCCTGCTCCAGATTGCCGAGGCGGACCGGCAGAAGAACGAGGCGGCGTTCCAGGCGGTGGCGCGGCAGATCGACTCCACCAAGCCGGCCGACCGCGTGCTTGCATCACTCCAGGCCGACCATCCTGCGCCCGACAAACTGCTGGCGACGACGCAGGCCATGCTCGACTCGCTGCGGCAGTTTCTCGTGGATAAGCACATCATCACGATTCCCGCCTCCGACCCCGCCCGCGTGAAGGAGACACCGCCCTTCATGCGCTCCACGACCTCGGCGTCGATGGACACCCCGGGACCGTTCGAGCCCGCGAAGCTCGAGGGCCGCTACAACATGACGCTGCCCGACCCGCGCTGGCCGAAGGCGAAGCAGGACGAGTTCATGGGGCAGTGGTACTACGCCGCCATCTCGAACGTGTCCGTGCACGAAGTCTATCCGGGCCACTACACCCAGTTCCTCTACGCGAAGCAGTTCCCGAGCGACGTGCGCAAGGTCTTCGGCGCCGCAAGCAATGCAGAAGGATGGGCGCATTACGACGAGCAGATGATGCTCGACGAAGGGTTCCATGCGAACGACCCGAAGTACCGGCTCTCCCAGCTTCAGGATGCGCTGCTGCGCGACGTGCGGTTCATCGCCGGCATCAAGATGCACACGCAGGGGATGTCCGTGGAGCAGGCGACGAACCTGTTCGTCACGCAGGGCCACCAGCCGCGGCCTGTCGCGGAATCTGAAGCGAAGCGCGGCACCTCCGATGCGCTCTACGGCTACTATACGATGGGCAAGCTCATGATCCTGAAGCTGCGCGACGACTACAAGGCGAAGCTGGGCACCGCCTACACCCTCCAGACGTTCCACGACGACTTCATCAAGCTCGGTCCGCTCCCCCTGCCGCTGATTCGCCGCACCATGCTCGGCGACGTCGGCACGCTGTTCTGAGCGGTCTCGTGCGTCGATCGCTCACCCGTGCAAGAGTCCGAGCCATGAAAGGCGTTCGCCACGTCCGTTCGTCTCGCGTGTTCACGACGTGCAGCCTGGGGCCGGCATGCCTGCTCGTGCTCGCCGGCTGCGCGGCGGGACCGAAGTACGTGGACGTGCCGATCCGGTCGCTGCCGCTCGCCACGGGCTATCGCATCATCGCGCCGGCGTCCCGTGCGGAGTCGTCACCCGCGGAACTGCTGCAGCGGGTGGCGCGCGCGGACGTGGTGTTCATCGGCGAGGAGCACGACGATCCCGAGACGCATCGCGCGGAAGCGGAACTGCTCGACGCGTTTGGACAGCTGGGTCGGCCCATCGTGCTGTCGCTCGAGATGTTCGAGCGCGACGTGCAGCCCGCGCTGGACGATTACCTCGCTGGCCGCATCAACGAGCCGGACTTCCTCGCGCGCTCGCGCCCGTGGGACCGCTACGCCACCGATTACCGCCCGCTCGTGGAGATGGCGAAGCGGCACCACTGGCCAGTGATCGCCTCGAACGTGCCGCGACCCCTGGCCTCGGCCATTGGCCGGAAGGGGCTGGCTGCGCTCGACACGCTGGTGCCGCGTGAGCGCGCGATGGCCGCACGTCAGGTGACGTGCCCGTCGGACGATTACCGTGCGCGATTCATGGAATCCATGCGCTCCCACTCGCCCGGCTCCGGCCCCGCGCCGCGGGCCGGCGATTCCCTCCCGAGTGCCATGGCCGAGCGGTTCTACCTGGCGCAGTGCGTGAAGGATGAGACGATGGCCGAGTCCGTCGTGCGGGCACGACGCGCGATGAAGGCGGATGCACTGCTCGTGCACGTTGATGGGTCGTTCCACAGCGACTACGGCCAGGGCACCGTGGCGCGCGTTCGGCGGCGCGAGCCGTCGTGGGACGTGGTCGTCGTCACGGCGGTGCCGGTGCCCGATCCCGCCACGGCGCCGATGGCGACCCAGGCTGGCCGCGCGGAGTTCGTCGTCTTTACGCGCCGCGCGAAGCAGCCTGATTGAACGCGGCACGGGGGACGGAAGCCGAAAGACGGGGGATAGGCTGAAACCGCTGGACCGAGGACGGAGACTGCCGTTGCGCGCTGCGGTATCTTGCATGGACAACCACGCCGTCACACGGCGGGCCACTTCACCTCGCGCTCAATGATCACTCGACCCGACCACAGCGAAGCGCCGGAGTACTACTTCACCTACATCGACCAGGCCCTGGGCGACGACGTGCGGGTCGTGCTCGAGGCCGAGGAGCAGAAGACGATCGCCGCACTCCGTGCCCTCGGCGAGGCGCGGTCGCTTC
This sequence comes from bacterium, assembly GCA_040005695.1. Lineage (GTDB taxonomy): Bacteria > Gemmatimonadota > Gemmatimonadetes > Gemmatimonadales > Gemmatimonadaceae > AG11. The sequence continues at coordinate 11,353 of JBDTYL010000346.1, forward strand.
ATCGCTACGCTCCCGGCAAGTGGAGCATCCGCGAGGTCGTCAGCCACATCAACGACTGCGAGCGTCTCTTCACGTACCGCGCGTTCTGGTTCGCGCGCGGACTGGAGGGCGCGCTGCCGAGTTTCGACCAGGATGCCGCCGTCGTGGGCGCGAAGGCCGACGATCGCACGTTTGCGGCGCACATTACGGAGTTCGCCGCACTGCGTGCCTCCACTCGATCACTTTTCGCGAACCTGCCCGACGAGGCGTGGTCGCGGGAGGGGATCGCCAGCGGCAACAGGTTCACCGTGCGGGCCCTCGCGTGGATCACCTCGGGACACGCCATCCATCACATGCGCCTGCTGCAGGAGCGGTACCAGTGACTGACCGTAACACGGCGACGACCGCGCTCGTCCTGCTGGCCGCCGCCACGGGTGCGCGGAGCATGCTCGGGCTGGCGGCCACCACGCGCGCGCTCGAGACGCACGCGCATGCGCCTGGAGAGTCGCGGTCCACGCGGCTGCTGCGCGGCGACGGAGTGCGGCTGGCGTTGACAACCTGCGCAGCACTGGAGCTGGTCGCCGACAAGCTTCCGTTCATTCCCGATCGCACGGATCCGGCGCCGCTCGTGGGGCGCGCCGTCGCCGGTGCACTCATCGGTGCCGCAGTGAGCGATCTCATCCACCGCAACCGCACGACCGGCGCCCTCGTCGGTGCGGCCACCGCAATCGGTGCCGCCTATGCGACGTTCCACATCCGCCAGGCGCTGATGGATGCGCTGCCGCCCGTGACCGCCGCTCTCGTGGAAGACACCATGATGGTCGGGATCGCGTCGGCCGGAGCGGCGATGCTGGATTGAGCGGCGCGACCTGACCTGCCGGAGTTGTCATCCTGAGCGAAG
>JBDTYL010000347.1:0-3863 GCA_040005695.1 bacterium
CGTGCCGACACTCGAGGCGGAGAACGACCGCTTCCGCAAGCTGCTCGGACTCGCGTCCAAGATGCAGTGGGGCTTCATTCCCGCGGAGGCGCTGCAGGGGCGCGGACGCGCGGAGGACTTCACCCTCACGCTCAGCGCCGGCTCGCGTGCCGGCGTCACGGAACGCAGCCTCGTGGTGGCGCCCGAGGGCGTGGTGGGGCTGGTGCAGACGGTGGATCCCACGATGAGCCTTGCCATCCTCTTCGCCCACCCGGATTTCAGGGTGAGCGCCATGTCCGCGGACGGCAGCGCGTTCGGGATCGTGCAGCCGCACGTCAGCACCTCGAGCACGACGCAGGAGCCGGCCTTCCTGCGCTCCGAGCGCTACCTGCTGGAGATGCGTGGCGTGCCGTTCCGCGCCACGCTCAAGCCGGGTGCCGTCGTGTACAGCTCCGGACTCGGCGGCGTGTACCCCAAGGGTATTCCGGTGGGCGTCGTGCTGGCGGAAGTGCGCACCGCGGAGGCATGGGCTCGCACCTACCTGCTGCGGCCGGCCGTGAATCCCGCCGAGCTCAGCTCGGTGATGATCCTCACGCCGAAGCGGGCGGCGGCAGGACTGATCAACGTCTGGTCCGACGTCGGCGCCATCGACTCGGCCACGAAGAGCATCGTCGCGGCGGGCGATTCGCTGGCGCGGCAGTCCGCGACGGCCGAGGCGGCGGCGCGACGTGCGGCGATCGATTCGTCGGCGCGGATCTACGCGGATTCCGTGCGGCGCGACAGCGTGTCACGAGGGGATTCCGCGGCGCGTGCGGCGAGCGGTGCGCCGCCGATATCGCCAGACTCCGCCGCTCGGGCACGCGTGCGCCGCGACAGCATCGCGGCCGCCCGGATCCGTCGGCAGCGCCGTGACAGCATCGCTGCCGCGCGTGCCGCCGACACGGTGAAGCGCGACACCACTCCGGCGGTGCGGCCATGAACTGGGGCGCCACGGCGCGCACGATCCTGCTGTGCGCCATCCTGATCCTGCTGAATTACACGCTTCGGCCGCTGCTCGCCTGGCGGGCATCGCCGGACTTCCTCATCATCGCACTCCTGCTGGTGTCGGTGCGTGTCCGGCCGGGCATCGCCGCGGTGTTTGGCCTCATCATCGGCCTGGCGTCGGACTCGCTGGCGCTGAGCGCCTTTGGCGCCGGCGCGTTGGCCATGACGCTCATCGGCTTCGCGTGGTCGCGGCTCAAGGCAGTGTTCTTCGCCGATCATGTGCTGCTCAACGGGTTCTTCCTGTTTCTCGGCAAGTGGGCCTACGAAGTCGTGATGCAGCTGGCAGAGCGCCACATGCACGGCGCGGAGCTGGTCATGCAGATCCTCGTGTGGTCGTCGCTGTCCGCGGCCGTCACCGCGGTGGCTGGTGTCCTCGCGCTCATGGCGTTGCGCCCGGTGCTCGAAACGCGAGGGACATGAGGTTTCCGCCGAACGAACTCGTGAAGCGCGGCCGTGTCGCGAGTCTTGTTGTCGTCGGCGCCCTCGCGGTCCTGGTGGGCGGCTTCTTCCGCAGCCAGGTGGTCAATCACGCGAAGTACGATCTCCAGTCGAGGACCAACCGACTGCGCGAGCTGCCGCTGCCGGCACCCCGCGGCATGATCCTCGACCGCAACAACAAGGTGATTGCGGACAACGTCATCGGATACTCGGTGTCGGTGCTCGCGCTGAAGGAGGACACGCTCCGCGCCGTCCTCGAGCGGCTCGGCGGCACCATCACCATCACTCCTGCGCAGGTGGAGCAATCGGTGCGCCGCTTCCGGCGTGCGCCCACGCGGCCCACGGTGATCATCCCCGATGCGCCGTTCTCCGTCGTCAGTGCGCTCGAGGAACGCCGTGCCCAGCTGCCGGGCCTCATCATCCAGAGTGCCCCGCGGCGCTTCTATCCGGCCGGTCCGGCCGTCGCGTCGTTCGTTGGCTACGTGGGTGAAGTGAGCGAGGCAGAGCTCGCGCAGGGCAGCTTCGCGGATTACAAGGCCGGCCAGCAGGTGGGCAAGCAGGGTCTCGAGAAGCAGTACGAGGCACTCCTCCGCGGGCGCGAGGGCAGCCAGTTCGTCGAGGTCGATGCGCACGGGCGCATCGTGAAGAGCACGGGCGCGCCGCCCATCGAACCGCCCGAAGCCGGTCCCGACCTCCACACCAACATCGACCTCGACCTGCAGAAGTTCGTCGCCGGCATCTTCGGCGACTCGTTGCAGGGTGGCGCCGTGGCAATGGATCCGCAGACCGGCGGCGTGCTCGCGCTGTACAGCGCACCGAGCTACGATGGCAACCGGTTCATCGGTGGCGTGTCGTCGGCCTACTTCGATTCGCTGCTCACGGACCCCCGGCGGCCACTGTACAACAAGGCGCTGCAGGGCACGTATCCGCCGGGTTCGACCTGGAAACTGGCCACCACCGCCATCGGCCTCGAGACGGGCGCCGTGCGGATGACGGACCGCATGCCCATCCCCTGTACCGGTGGAATGCAGTTCGGCTCGCGCTACTTCCGCTGCTGGAAGCCGGAAGGGCACGGGTTCCTTGACCTCAAGGGCGCGATCGCGAAGTCGTGCGACGTCTACTTCTACCAGCTCGGCCTGCGACTCGGCCTCGCGCGGCTCGTCGCGGGTGGCGTCGAAATCGGGTTCGACCGGAAGGCGGGGATCGACCTGCCCGAGGAGATCCGGCCGCGCTTCCCCAGGAGCACGGAGTACTTCGACCTCAAGTACGGGAAGGGTGGGTGGACGAACGCGCTCGTGCTGAGCATGGCGATCGGGCAAGGGGACAACTCCCAGACCATCCTCAACATGGCGCGCTTCTATACGGCCCTTGGCACCGACGGACGCGCGGCGCGGCCGCAGATCAGGACGGGCACGCCCGATCGCGTGCAGGTGGTGCAGTTGACCGCGGAACAGATCCAGCAGATGCGTGAGGCGCTCGTGGGCGTGGTGAACAGTGGGACCGCAGCGGCATCGGCCATCAAGGGCGTCCAGCTGGCCGGCAAGACGGGTACGGCGCAGAGCGGGCGCTTCGTGAATGGGCGGGAGCTCAACCACGGCTGGTTCGTCGGCTTCGCGCCGGCCGACAAGCCGTCCATCGTGGTGGCCGTGATGATCGAGTTCGGCGGGCACGGCACGCGCGCTGCCGCCATCGCGTCGAAGATCATCCAGGCGTACCTGCACGTCACGCCCATCGTCGACCTCACGGTGGAGGGCTGATGTCCACGCGCCGCTTTCCCATCGACTGGCCGCTCGTCGCCGTCGCCCTCCTGCTGTCCCTGTACGGCATTTCCATCGTCTACTCGGCTGGCCAGACCGACGTGGTCACTGCCGTCGCGAAGCTCTGGCGGTCGCAGCTCGTGTGGTTCTGCCTCTCGCTCGCCGCTGCCTACGGCGTGAGCCGCTTCTCGGTCCGCATGCTCGACTGGCTCACCTGGCCGGCCTACGGCGTGACCATCGCGATGCTCATGCTGCTGCTCGTGATCGGCAAGGGCGCGGGGACGGCGGCGAGCTCGAAGAGCTGGCTGGCCATCGGCGGCTTCCGCATCGGCCAGCCGTCGGAGCTCGCGAAGATCACCGTGGTGCTGGCGATGGCGAAGGTGCTCTCCACGTTCAAGGAGCCGCCGCGATCGCTGCTCGAGCTCTGGAAACCTGCACTCGTCGTGGGCATTCCGTGGGCGCTCATCATGAAGCAGCCGGACCTCGGTACCGGCATCGTGTTCATTGGATTCGCGTTCGCCATGCTGTTCTGGGCGGGCGTGGCGTGGCCCCTCCTCGTGCTCGTGGCGAGTCCCGTCGTCAGTCTCATACTCGCGTACAACACGTTCTACTGGGGCGCGTGGTTCATGCTGCTGCTGGCGCTCG